>DASQBO010000047.1:0-8163 GCA_035635175.1 Casimicrobiaceae bacterium
CCGACCACCGCGAGCGCGACGGCGCTGCGCTTGAACGTGCTGGCTTGCATCGTATGTCTCCTGGCGATGGAAAGGCCGGGCCTTCTGGCCCCGGTTGCCGCCCAAGGTAGGCGCGGAGACTTAAGACAGACTTAAGGGTTCGCCGGTTCTACAGACGGGCGCCTCGAGGGCTTCCGGTCATGCCGACGTCCGGGGAAAGCGCACCGTCACCGTCAGACCGTCGCCCGCCGGGCCCGCGATCCCCGGGCCGAGCTCGATCGTCGCGTCGTGCCGCTCGGCGATGCGCTTGACGATCGCGAGCCCGAGGCCGCTGCCCGGCACGTCCGCCGCGCCGGGCGGCGGCGCGCGGTAGAAGCGGTCGAATACGCGCGCTCGTTCGCCGGCCGGGATGCCCGGCCCGGTGTCGCGCACCGCGAACACCGCGTCGCCGCCGTCGCGCTCCACGGTGACGTCGACGCGGCCACCCGACGGCGTGTAGCGGATCGCGTTGTCGACGAGGTTCGATACGAGCGCGCGGAGGCCGGTCGCGTCGCCGTCGAGGACGACCGGCACGCCCGGCGCATCCGCCGCCGCGCCCGCCGTGCCGAGATCGACGCCGCGGGCGGCGGCGATCGCCGCGTGCTCGCCTACGACACTGCGCGCGAGGTCGGTCAGGTTGACCGGGGCGAAGGTGCGCTCGGCGACGCCCGGCTCCTCGCGCGCGAGCGTGAGCATCTGCTCGACGAGGTGCGTCGCGCGCGTGACGCCCGCGCGGAGCTCGGCGAGCGCGGCGCCCCGCGCGGCGTCGTCGGGCGCGCGCTCCGCGAGCTGCGCCTGCAGGTGGACCGCGGTGAGCGGCGTCCGGAGCTCGTGCGCCGCGTCGGCGATGAACGCACGCTGCGCGCCGAGCGCGCGGTCGAGGCGGGCGAGCAATCCGTTGAGCGCCTGGGCGAGCGGCCGCACTTCCTCGGGAAGCCCCGCCTCGTCGAGCGGCTCGAGCCCGGCCGGCGTGCGCTTCGCGACCGCGGAGGCGAGGCGCGCGAGCGGCGCGAGCCCGCGCATCACGCCCCAGCCGACGAAGAGCGCGAGCAGCGGCGCGACGACGAGCAGGGGCACGATCGTGCGCAGCGCCATGCTCGTCGCGAGCTCGCGGCGGGCGCTCATCGGCTGCGCCACCTGAACGACCTGGTCGTCCGCGAGCGTGCTGAACACGCGCCAGTCGCCGTTCGCCGTCTTCACGGTGTTGAACCCGAGCTGCGCGTACTGCGGCAGCGGCTGCCGCGGTTGCGAGAGGAAGAGCTGCACGCCGTTGCGGTCCCAGACCTGGACCACGAGCGCGTCGTCGCCGACGACGAGCCCGCCGGGCGTGCCGGCGAGCGGGACGCCGGTGAGCGAGGCCGCCATCTGGCGCAGCTGATAGTCGAAGATCTCGTTCGCTTCCTGGCGGGCGCGCATGTACGTGGCGACGGACGCCGCGGCCACCGCGACGACGAGCGCGGCCGCGAGCCAGAGAAAGAGCTCGCGGCGGATCGAACGGCCGGTCACGGCGCCGCGCCCCGCGCAATCGTCCAGCCGACGCCGCGGACGTTGCGGATCGTCTCCGGCGGCAGCTTGCGCCGCAGCGCCGACAGGTGCACCTCGACCGCGTTGCTGCCGACTTCCTCGTTCCAGCCGTAGAGTTTTTCCTCGAGCTGCGCGCGCGAGAGCACGGCGCCCGGACGCTCGAGCAGCGCGGCCAGCAATGCGAACTCGCGAGCGGACAGCGGCACCGGCTCCCCGCGCACGCGCACCTCGTGCGTCGCCGGATCGAGCGTGATCGCGCCCCACTCGACGCGCGGCTCGGCGCGGCCCGTGCGGCGGCGGAGGAGGGCACGGATCCGCGCGGCGAGCTCGGTCAGCTCGAACGGCTTCACCACGTAGTCGTCGGCGCCCGCGTCGAGGCCGGCGACGCGGTCGGCGACCGCGTCGCGCGCCGTGACGATCAGCACCGGTCGCGCGTCGCCCCGGCGCCGCATCGCGCGGAGCACGTCGAGCCCTTCCTTGCGCGGGAGGCCGAGGTCGAGCAGCACGAGATCGTGCACGTCGTCGGCGAGCGCGAGCTCCGCGGCCCGGCCGTCGCGGACCCAGTCCACCGCGAAGCCGTCCTGCCGCAGCCCGCGGCAGACCGACTCGCCGATCATCGTGTCGTCTTCGGCGAGCAGCAGACGCATCCGGCGACAGGATGGAGGTCGCGCGCGGCGCGCCGCCGCGTCAGGACTTGGGCTCGAACTTGAGCGCGCACGAGTTCATGCAGTAGCGGAGGCCGGTCGGCGCCGGGCCGTCCTCGAACACATGCCCGAGGTGCGCGTCGCAAGCGGCGCAGACGACTTCCGTGCGGCGCATGAAAAGGCTCTTGTCGTCCTGGCGCCGCACGTTCTGCTCGTCGAACGGCGCGTAGAAGCTCGGCCAGCCCGTGCCGGAGTCGAACTTCGTCGCCGAGTCGAAGAGCGGCGTCCCGCAGCCGCGGCAGCGGTACATGCCGGCGTCGTGCTTGTCCCAGTACTCGCCGGTGAACGCGGGCTCGGTGCCCTTCCGGCGCGCGACCTTGTACTGCTCGGGGGTGAGCTCGGCGCGCCATTCGGCGTCGGACTTCGTGACCTTTTCGACCATGAGGATTCTCCTGTCGAACCGCTCGCGCGGACTTTGCATCCGTCGGCGACATGCGCGCCGGCCTTACGGTTGCGGCGGTCGGGGCGAGACCCGATCAAGTATAGTGGAGGTTCCCTCCGCCGCCTCAACCCCGGTATCTACCTTGGATGCGCCACGCCCAGGCCCGTTCCGCCGCGACGTGAAGGTCATCGGGCTGATCGGCGTCGCCCACGGGTTGTCGCACTTTTTCCAGCTCGCGCTGCCGTCGCTGTTCCCGCTCCTCAAGGCGGAATTCGACGTCTCCTACGCGGGTCTGGGGGCGCTCGCCGGCGTCTTCTACCTCGCGAGCGGGGCGACCCAGTTCGCGGCCGGTTTCGCCGTCGACCGCGCGGGCGCCCGCCCGGTGCTCCTGGGCGGGCTCGCGCTCCTCGCCGGCGGGACCGTTCTCGCAGGGCTCGCGCCGTCGATCCTCTGGCTCTATCCGATCGCGGCGCTGATGGGGATCGGCAACGGCGTGTTCCACCCCGCCGACTTCGCGATCCTGAACGCGAACGTCGCGCCGCAGCGTCTCGGCCACGCGTACAGCACGCACGGGATCGGCGGCAACCTGGGTTACGCGCTCTCGCCCGTCGTGAGCTACGGCGTCGGCGTCGCGATCGGCTGGCGGCCCGCGATCGCCTTGTTCGGACTCCTGGGACTCGTCGCGCTCGGCGTGCTCGCGTCGCAGCGCTCGGCGCTCACTTCGCATCGGGCGCAGGATGCGCACGCGCACACGCTCCGCGGCAGCGCGCATCTGTTCGTGCAGCCGGCGATCCTGCTCTGCTTCGGCTATTTCGTGTTCCAGACGATCGCCGGCACCGGCCTCCAGACGCAGGGAACGACCGCGCTCAACGTGACGTTCGGCGTGCCGCTCGCGCTCGCCGCATCGGCGATCAGCGCCTACCTCCTCGGCAGCACCGCCGGCATTCTCGCGGGCGGGTTCCTCGCCGCGCGGACGGCGCACCACGACCGTGTCGCCGCCACGGGGCTCGCCGTCGGCGCGCTCCTGCTCGCGTTCGTCGGCACCGGCGTCGCCTCGCCCGCGCTCCTGCTTCCGCTGTTCGCGACGGCCGGCTTCGCGCTCGGCGCGACGGGACCCTCGCGCGACCTGATCGTTCGCAACGCGACGCCGCGCGGCGCGGCGGGACGCGTCTACGGCTTCGTCTACTCGGGCCTCGACACCGGCGCGACGATCGCGCCGATCTGGTTCGGCGCGATGCTCGACCACGGGCTCGGGCGCGGCGTCTTCTTCTCCGCGGCCGCGGTGCTGATCGTCGCGATCGGCACCGTCACGCGAATCCGTCGCGTGCGCGGCACCGCGGCGACCTGAGGACAGACGCGTGGACCTGGGCATCGCAGGGCGTCGTGCGCTCGTCTGCGCCGCGAGCAAGGGTCTCGGCCGCGGTTGCGCGGCGGCGCTCGCGGACGCGGGGTGCGAGCTCACCATCGTCGCGCGCACCGAGGACGCGCTCCGGGCGACCGCGGCCGAGCTCGGCGCGCGCAGCGGCCGCGAAGTGCGCGACGTCGCCTGCGACATCACGACGCCGGAGGGACGAGAGCGCGCGCTCGCCGCGTGCCCCGATCCCGACATCCTCGTCACCAACGCCGGCGGCCCGCCGCCGGGCGACTTCCGCGACTGGGACCGCGCGGCGTGGATCCGCGCGCTCGACGCCAACATGCTGACGCCGATCGAGCTGATCCGCGCGACGATCGACGGGATGATCGCGCGAAGGTTCGGGCGGATCGTCAATATCACGTCGGGCGCGGTGAAGGCGCCGATCGAGTTCCTCGGGCTGTCGAACGGCGCGCGCTCGGGCCTGACCGGCTTCGTCGCCGGGCTCGCGCGGAGCGTCGCCAAGCACAACGTGACGATCAACAACCTGCTGCCGGGCCCGTTCGATACCGATCGCCTGCGGACGACGATGGCGTCGCGCGCGAAGGCCGCAGGCAGGTCGTACGACGAGGCGGCCGCGGCCGCGCGCGCCGCGAATCCCGCCGGCCGCTTCGGGACGAGCGAGGAGTTCGGCGCCGCATGCGCGTTCCTGTGCAGCGTGCACGCGGGGTACATCGTCGGTCAGAACCTCCTGCTCGACGGGGGGCAGTATCCCGGGACCTTCTGAGTCGCGGAGGTCCGTGGACGGCGCGGAGAACGAAGCGTCGAGGGCCGAGACGAGGCTTGCGTCATGATCGACCTCTACTACTGGGCCACGCCGAACGGCCACAAGATCACGATCTTCGTCGAGGAGACGGGCCTGCCGTACGCGCTCAATCCCGTCAACATCTCGAAGGGCGAGCAGTTCGATCCGGCGTTCCTGAAGATCTCGCCCAACAATCGGATCCCCGCCATCGTCGACCACGCGCCGGCGGACGGCGGGCCGCCGCTCTCCCTGATGGAGTCGGGCGCGATCCTCGAGTACCTCGGGACCAAGACCGGCCAGCTCCTTCCCTCCGACTTCCGCGGGCGCTGGGAATGCCTGCAGTGGCTCTACTGGCAAATGGGCAACCTGGGGCCGATGGCCGGGCAGAACCATCACTTCGTCCACTACGCGGCCGAGAAGCTGCCGTACGCGATCGACCGCTACGTCCGCGAGACGGGCCGGCTCTACCGCGTGCTCGATCGCCGGCTCGCCGATCGCGCCTTTCTCGCCGGCGAGTACTCGATCGCCGACATCGCCTGCTATCCGTGGGTGCTGCCGGAACGGCAGTCGCTCTCCATCGACGAATTTCCGCACCTCAAGCGCTGGAAGGCGGACATCGGCGCCCGCCCCGCGGTGCAGCGGGCGTACGCGCTCGCGAAGTCGATCGCGAAGCCCGTCGTGAGCGACGAGGAGTCGCGGCGCGTGCTGTTCGGGCAGAGCAAGGACACCGTGAAGTAGCGGCCGGGCGGTCGCGCGCGGGGCTACGCCGGTGGACGCGCTACGTCCCCGCTCGCGAGGGCGGCGCAGGCCGCAAGCAGCAGGACGAAGGCACGGGCGCGAACCGGGAGCGCGCGGCCGTTCATCGGAACACCCACAGCCGGTAGACGAGATAGTTGGCGAAGGTCAGCAGGACCGTCGTCGTCACCTGCGCGGGCCACAGGCTCACGCCGAGCTGGAGGAGGCTCGCGAGCAGCGCGCTGTTGGCCGCGAGCTGCGCGGCGATCGCGACGACGAAGCGCAGGCTCGCGACCCGGACGCCGCGCGAAGGCGAGAACACGTGCCAGTACGACAGCGCGAACCGGGTGAGCGCCCCCGCGACGAAGCCGAGCGCGCTCGCGGGCACGCCCGCAACGCCCGCGCGCACGAAGCCGTACATGACCGAGTAGTGCGCCGCGACGGCGAGGAAGCCGGTCGCAACGTGCAGCACGAACGTGTGCAACCAGTGCAGCAGCCCTCCGGCGGGGGACGGGCGGCGCAGCAGCCGGCGGATCGGCATCGACGTTCGACCGCGTGCCCGCTCAGCGAACGCGGCGCGCCGCCGGAAACAGCCGGTGCCGGTACAGGCCGTGGCGGGCAAGGAAGGCTAGCAGCGTGGTGCTCACGACGCCGAGACCGTAGCGCACCGAACGCGGGAAGTCGATCGAGCTCGCCTCGGCGAAGTAACGGGTCGGCACCGAGATCTCCCCGATCCGGTACGTTCCGACGATGGCCTGGGCGAGCAGCTGATTGTCGAAGACGAAATCGTCGGAATTGCCTTGCCACGGCAGGGTTTCGAGGAGCTCGCGACGGTAGGCGCGGAACCCGGTGTGGTACTCCGAGAGCTTCGCGCCGAGCAGGAGGTTCTCGAACAGCGTCAGCACCCGGTTCGCGACGTACTTCCAGCGCGGCATCCCGCCCGCCACGGCACCGCCGCCCAGGATCCGCGAGCCGATCACCATGTCGTAGACGCCCGAGGCGATCATTCCGGCCATCGCGGTGACGAGACGCGGATCGTACTGGTAATCCGGATGCACCATGACGACGATGTCGGCGCCGCGCGCGAGCGCCTCCCGATAGCAGGTCTTCTGGTTGGCGCCGTAGCCCATGTTGTGCGGGTGCAGAATGACCTCGAGCCCGAGCGCACGGGCCACCGCGACCGTGTCGTCGTCGCTCGCGTCGTCCACGACGATCACGTGGTCGACGACGTCGCGTGGCAGGTCACGCCAGGTGGCTTCCAGCGTGCGGCCGGCGTGATAGGCGGGCATCACGACGACGACCCGCTTGCCGTCCAGCATCAATGCATCCCGGCGGCGGGGAGGCGGAAGGCGACGAGCACGTCGTCCTCGTAGGAGGGCGCGCCGAAGCGCGCGCGCAGCGCGGCCTCGCAGTGCGCGGTGTCCGCTCCGATCGGCTCGGGCCGGCCGCGGCCGGTCTGCACGAACGGCTTCTGCCAGACGACCCAGTCGACGCGATGCGCGGCGAGCGCGGCGGGGTCGGCGAGATGCACGGCGTTGTCGAAGCGGAATGCCGGCGAGCGCGGCAACTCGCCGGCGCGCGCGTCGACGCACAACCCGGTGAGGAAGCCCGGGATCACCGTCTGTCCGCTCGTGCGCTCCCAGCGCGGAGCGTCCCAGTCGTAGCTCTCGAAGTAGAACGGTGCCGCGGCGATGCGCAGGCTGCCGCGAGGCTCCGCGGCGAGGCGCGCCCAGAAGGGAGACAGCGGGATCTTCGCCATGTAGGGAAGATACGGATTTCGCTCCGGGCGGAAGTCGACATGGTAGACGAGATGGACGGTCTGCGCGTTCGGGTGGCGCACGATTGCGACCAGCGGCGAATCGATCGCGAGCGCCGCTGCGGGTACGAGGCAGACCGCGACCGCCGCGGCGTTGCGCGCGGGGCGGCCCGGGATCGCGATGCGCCGCGCGAGAGCAACGGCGCCGGCCGCGGCCGCGACGAGCAGGAGCGGCGCGAACGGCAGCAGGTAGCGTGCGAGCGTCAGCGGATTGTGGCTCCACGCGGCGCTTGCCGACACCACGGCCGCGAGCGTCAGCAGGATCCCGAGGGCGCCGGTGCGCGCGATCGGAAGCGCGCGCCACACGTCGCGCGCGCCGACGGCCGCGAGCGCGCAGCAGACGATCACCGCGACGGTGGACGGCGTGCCGAGCCATTCGTACCAGGCACCGATAAGGGTGTCGAGCCCGGGGCGGTCGACGCCGGCCTTGCCCGCGAGCGACCCGGGATGCGCGAGGAGCGGCGGCAGGAGCAGCGCCGCCATCGGAACTCCGGCCGCGATGCCGAGCGCGAAGAGCAGCCGGAGGCGCGGACCGCGTGCTTCGCGCGGGCCGCGCAGCAGGTCGAAGCCGGCTCCCGCGAACGGCGCGACGACGAAGGGTGCGACGATCGGGTGGAGCCACGCGGCGAGCGCCGCCGCGATCGCGTAGACCGCCGCGGCCGCGATCCGACCGCGAGGATTCGCGTCGAAACGGTGGAACGCCGCGTGCGCGCTCCACGCGAGGAGGAGCGTGATCGCGTAGGGCCGCGCCATCCTGCTGTAGACGACGAGCAGCGGCGAGATCGCGAGCAGGAGCGCGAAGACGGCTGCGGTCGCGCGGCCGAGCCG
>DASQBO010000048.1:0-16341 GCA_035635175.1 Casimicrobiaceae bacterium
TCGCGCCGTTCCGCCTCGCCGACCAGATGCCGACGCTCACGTGCTCGATCGGCGTCTCGATGTACCCGCTCGACGCGAGCGACCCGGTGACGCTCATCAAGCAGGCCGACACGGCGATGTATGCCGCCAAGGAGGCGGGCCGCAACGCCTACCGCTTCTACACCGCCGACATGAACGCCCGCGTGCAGCTCCGGCTGCAGCTCGAGACCGACATGCGGCGCGGGCTCATGGACGACGAGTTCTTCCTCGTCTACCAGCCGCAGATCGAGATGCAGACCGGGCGCGCCGTCGGCGTCGAGGCGCTCCTGCGCTGGCGCGATCCGGACCGCGGCGTGATCGCTCCGTCCGAGTTCATCCCGATCGCGGAGGAGTCCGGGATGATACAGGCGCTGGGCGCGCGCGTGCTGCGCGACTCGTGCCGGCAGGTCATCGCGTGGCACCGGCAAGGATTGATGCTGCGGCTCTCGGTGAATCTCTCCGTCCAGCAGCTGCAGCACGACAGCTGGCTGTCGATCGTGGACGAGGCGCTCGGCGCGAGCGGGCTGCCCGCGCACTACCTCGACCTCGAGATCACGGAGAGCGTGATCATCACGCACCCGGAGAAGGCGGTCGCCACGCTGATCAAGCTCAAGCAGCGCGGCGTCTCGATCACCGTCGACGACTTCGGCACCGGCTACTCGAGCCTGTCGTACCTCGCGCGGCTGCCGATCCAGGCGGTGAAGGTGGACCAGCGCTTCGTGCACGGCCTCGAGCAGAACAAGAACGACGAGGCGATCACGCAGGCGATCATCGCGCTCTCGCACTCGCTCGGCCTGCGCGTCATTGCCGAGGGTGTCGAGACCGCCGGCCAGTTCGAGTTCCTGAAGCGGCACGGCTGCGAGGAGGCGCAGGGCTTCCTGATCTCGCGGCCGCTCGAGGAGCCGGAGCTGCGCAACTGGTGGCGTATGCAGGAGGAGGAGAACCGCATCGTCGGCCGGCAGGGCGACATGTGGCAGGCGGAGGGTTAGAGGGCACGGAAGCTCGCCGGGATCGCCAATCCGCGCGAGGGAGCCCCGGCTTCTGGGCGCCGCGACCGAGCCGCGGGTCGCCAGAAGAAGGCTTGGTTAGCAAAAATGCGAACCGCCCTCCCGCCGAGGGATGCGCGCAAACGGCCTCAATCGCGCGCGGGTTCGTCCGAAAGACCGATAGGCATCGGCGAACATGGGAGTTAGCATTCTTGCTTACAGCCCGCGCGAGGTCTACGGCGGCCGTGTACGAACACTCGCGAGTCCTGGCAAACAACCTCGCAGCGCTGGCGAATGGCCGGCGTGGGAAGAGACGCTCGCGGACGCTCGCAGCGGATCGCACGTTGCAGGCGCTTGTGGCCGATCTCGTCGCCGCGCGGATGGCCGCAGGCATGACGCAGGAGGATGTCGCCGCGAGAATGTCGACGACGAAAAGCGTCATCTCGCGTCTCGAAGGCGGCCTGCGCACGCGCCCGACCCTGGGCACCATCGAGAAATATGCGCTCGCGGTCGGGGCGCGGCTCGAAATTCGCGTGCGGACCGGGCGCTAGCCTTCGAACTGGGCCTCAGGCAAGGTCCGCGGGCGCGTCGACGTCGCGCAGGATGCCGGCGTCGTCGACATCGATGCGGACCACGCGATCGCGCTGCGCTGCGACCACGACTTTCGCCCCTTCGTCGCCGGTGAGCGCCGCGAGCGCCGCGTAGCACGCGGCCCCGAATCCCACCGGATGGCCCCGCTCGCCGCGATGGAACGGCGCGACGAGGGGCGCACCGGAAGCGATCGCCGCGGCGATGCGCGAGACCGTTGCCGGCGAGATCCATGGCATGTCGGCGAGCGCGACGAGCCAGCCCTTCGCGTTCGCGGTCGCCCGCACGCCGCAGGCGAGGCTCGCCCCCATCCCTTCGTCGGCGTTCGGGCAGCGGACGATGCGCGCGCCGTTCGCGCCGAGCTCTGCGGCGAGCGCGCGATCGTCGTCGCGAACGACCGCGACCACGTCGGGCACGGCAAGTCGAAGATGCCGCAGCGCGACGACTCCGACCGGCTCGCCCGCGAGATCGCCGGAGCCGAGCCGCGCGAGCAGCTTGTCCCCGCCGAAGCGGGTGCCGCGGCCCGCGGCGAGCAGGACTCCGACGACATCCGGGGCGCGATTGACGAGCATGGGGTCCGACGTACGACGTGCGGCCCCATTATCGCCCACCCGCGGCAGGACTCATCCGCGCGAGGTCCGCTGCGTCCGCGCGCGCGAAAGCGCACGCCCATCGCGTGCGCGGCTGGCAAAGCCACCCGAGGGCCGGGGGTCAGGTGCCGAAGAAATCCTTCACGCGGTCGAACCAGTTCTTCGCGCGCGGGTTGTGCGCGCCGGGATCCTGCGCGTTGATCGCCTCGAACTCGCGCAGGAGCTCCTTCTGGCGCGACGTGAGGTGCACGGGAGTCTCCACGGCGACGTGACAGAAGAGGTCGCCATGCTGCGCGCCGCGGACGTGCTTGATGCCCTTCCCGCGCAGCCGGAACACCTGGCCGGTCTGCGTTTCCGCGGGGATCTTGATCGAGGCGTGACCGTCGAGCGTCGGAATGTCGATCTCGCCGCCGAGCGCCGCGGTGGCGAAGCCGATCGGCATCTCGCAATGGAGATCGTTGCCCTCACGCTGGAAGACCGGGTGCGGCTTTAGGTTGACGACGACGTAGAGGTCCCCCGACGGGCCGCCGTTGACGCCCGCCTCCCCTTCACCCGCGAGCCGGATGCGGTCGTCCTGGTCGACACCTGCGGGGATCTTGACCGACAGCGTCTTCTGCTTCCGGACGCGCCCGGCGCCGTGGCACGTGGCGCACGGGTCCGCGACGATCTTGCCCGTGCCGTGGCAGGCGGGACAGGTCTGCTGGATAGAGAAGAAGCCCTGCGAGACGCGGACCTCGCCGCGCCCGTGGCAGGTCGTGCAGGTCTGCGGCTGCGTGCCCGGCTTCGCTCCGCTGCCGTGACAGGTCGCGCATTCCTCGAGCGCCGGCACGCGGATCTTCGCTTCGGTGCCGCGCGCGGCATCCTCGAGCGCGAGCTCCAGGTTGTAGCGCAGATCCGCCCCGCGATAGACCCCGCTGCCGCGGCCGCCGCGCTGCGCGCCGAAGATCTCGCCGAAGATGTCGCCGAACGCGTCGGCGAACCCGCCGAATCCTTCCGGCCCGCCGAAGCCGCGCGCGCCGGCCGCCCCGAAACCGGCGGAAGGGTCGACGCCGGCGTGTCCGAACTGGTCGTAGGCGGCGCGCTTGCGGCCGTCGGACAGGATCTCGTAGGCCTCCTTCGCCTCCTTGAACTTGTCCTCGGCGTGGCGATCGTCCGGATTGCGGTCCGGATGGTGCTTCATCGCGAGCTTCCGGTAGGCCTTCTTGATGTCCTCCTCGGAAGCGTCGCGGTTGACGCCCAGCACCGTGTAGTAGTCGCGCTTCGCCATCCCGTCCCCGTCCCCTGCCTCTCAACGCAAACGGCCGCGCGGCCCCTCAGGGCAGCGCGGCCAAGTCCGCATCGACCGGCATCGAGACGCCGAGTTGAACGCGGACGGATGTTCCGTCGCGCCACCGCGCTCGCGGCGCGACCGCGACGGAATGTCGGCTACTTGCGGTCCTTGACCTCGGTGAACTCGGCGTCGACGACCTTCTCGTCGCCTTTCGCTCCGCCGCCCCCCGCCGGGCCCGCGTCCGCGGACGCGCCGGCCGCCCCGCCCTGCTGCTGCTGCTGCTGCTGCTGCTGCGCCTGCGCGTACATGATCTCGCCCAGCTTCTGCGCGGCCTTCGCGAGCGATTCGGTCTTCGCCTCGAGCGCTTCCTTCGAGGGATCCTTCTCCTTCAGGAGCGCCTCGGCCTCCTTGACCGCGGCCTCGATCTTGCCCTTCTCGTCGGCGCCGACCTTGTCGCCGTACTCCGCGACCGATTTCCGCACGCTGTGGACGAGCGCGTCGAGCGCGTTGCGCGCCTGCACGACCTCGAGCTGCTTGCGGTCGTCGTCGGCGTGCGCCTCGGCGTCCTTCACCATCTTCTCGATCTCGCCTTCGGACAGTCCCGAGCTCGCCTTGATCGTGATCTTGTTCTCCTTGCCGGTCGCCTTGTCCTTGGCGGAGACGTGCAGGATCCCGTTAGCGTCGATGTCGAACGTCACCTCGATCTGCGGCATGCCGCGCGGCGCGGGCGGAATCCCTTCCAGGTTGAACTGGCCGAGGCTCTTGTTGCCCATCGCCACGTCGCGCTCGCCCTGGAGCACGTGGATCGTCACCGCCGCCTGGTTGTCGTCGGCGGTCGAGAACACCTGCTGCGCCTTGGTCGGGATCGTCGTGTTCTTCTTGATGAGCTTGGTCATCACGCCGCCGAGCGTCTCGATGCCGAGCGACAGTGGCGTAACGTCGAGCAGGAGCACGTCCTTGACGTCGCCCTTCAACACGCCGCCCTGGATGCCGGCGCCGACTGCGACCGCCTCGTCGGGGTTCACGTCCTTGCGCGGCTCCTTGCCGAAGAACGACTTGACCGTCTCCTGCACCTTGGGCATCCGCGTCATCCCGCCGACCAGGATCACGTCCGAGATGTCGTCGAGCGACACGCCGGCGTCCTTGATCGCGATGCGGCAGGGCTCGACGGTCTTCGCGATCAGCTCCTCGACCAGCGCCTCGAGCTTCGCGCGCGTGATCTTGAGCGACAGGTGCTTGGGACCGCTCTGGTCCGCCGTGATGTACGGCAGGTTGATCTCGGTCTGCTGCGACGACGACAGCTCGATCTTCGCCTTCTCGGCCGCTTCCTTGAGCCGCTGCAGCGCGAGCACGTCGTTCTTGAGGTCGACGCCCTGGTCCTTCTTGAACTCGGTGACGATGTAGTCGATGATCCGCTGGTCGAAGTCCTCGCCGCCGAGGAACGTGTCGCCGTTGGTCGACAGCACCTCGAACTGGTGCTCGCCCTCGACGTTCGCGATCTCGATGATCGAGATGTCGAACGTCCCGCCGCCCAGGTCGTAGACCGCGATCTTGCGGTCGCCTTCCTTCTTGTCGAGGCCGAACGCGAGCGCCGCCGCGGTCGGCTCGTTGATGATCCGCTTGACCTCGAGGCCGGCGATGCGGCCGGCGTCCTTGGTCGCCTGCCGCTGCGAGTCGTTGAAGTACGCCGGGACCGTGATCACAGCCTCGGTGACCTCCTCGCCGAGGTAGTCCTCGGCGGTCTTCTTCATCTTGCGCAGGATCTCGGCCGACACCTGCTGCGGCGCGATCTTCTTGCCGCGCACCTCGACCCAGGCGTCGCCGTTGTCGGCCTTGACGATCCGGTAGGGCATGAGGTCGATGTCCTTCTGCACCTCCTTTTCCTCGAAGCGCCGGCCGATCAGGCGCTTGACCGCGAAGATCGTGTTCTTCGCGTTGGTGACGGCCTGCCGCTTCGCGGAGGCGCCGACGAGGATCTCGCCGTCTTCCTGGTACGCGACGACCGAGGGCGTCGTGCGCGCGCCCTCCGAGTTCTCGATCACCTTCGGCTGGCCGCTCTCCATGATCGCGACGCAGCTGTTCGTGGTGCCGAGGTCGATGCCGATGATCTTGCCCATGGTGGTTTCCTTCCCGGATGCGGAGTGTCTGTTGTCGCGACAGGTGGGGGTTTCGGCTGTCGAATCAAGCGAATGCGCGCCGGCTACGCGGCGGGCGGCTCGGGCGCCTTGGCCACCGCGACCAGCGCGGGACGGAGGATCCGGTCCTGGAGCCGGTAGCCCTTCTGGAAGACGCGCACGACGGTGTTCGGCGGCTCGGGGCTGTCGACCGTGGTCATCGCCATGTGCTGGTGCGGGTCGAACTTCTCGCCCGCCGGGTCGATCTCCGCGATCTGCGCCTTCTCGAACGCGGCCGCGAGCTGCTTCAACGTGAGCTCGGCGCCCGCGCGGAGCGCTTCGGCCGTCGCGTCCTTCGCGGCGAGCGCCGATTCGAGCGCGTCCTTGACCTGCAGCAGCTCCGACGCGAAGGTCTCGATCGCGTACTTGCGCGCGCGCGCGACGTCGTTCGCGGCCTGCTTGCGGACGTTCTCGACGTCTGCACGGGCGCGGAGCCAGGCGTCCTTGAGCTCCGCGGCCTCGTCCTCGGCCTTCTTCAGGAGCGTTGCGATGTCGGGAGCGGGATCGGCGGGCGCGGCCTCGGGGACGACGTCCGGGGACGCCTCCCCGGCAATCGGCAATCCGGCTTCCGACCGCGGATCCGCGGTCTCGGGCTTGTCGTGTCGGCTCATTCTTCCCTTGTCGCGCCCTTCCGGGGCGTCTTTGGGCAGAATGGGGCCGCTGGCCCGGTTTTCAATGGTTTTCCGGGCCATGCCGCGGACAGCCGCGGGCCGGGCCGGAAAATCCCTGGATCTCAAACCCCTGCGCGGACGACCGTCCCTACTTGGCCGCCCCCATCGCCTTGGCCCGGAGCGCCGTCGTCTCGCGCTCCTTGTCGTCCGGCGGCGGCGCGAGCCAGCCCTGCAGGTTCCCCTCCACGATGTCCGCCAGCGCCGCGATCCAGCGCGGGTGCTCGTTCAGGCACGGAATCGCGTGGAAATCGCGGCCGCCCGCGCGCACGAACGCCTGCCGTCCCTCGATGCCGATTTCCTCGAGCGTCTCGAGGCAATCGGCGACGAACCCGGGGCAGGCGACGTCGACCCGCGCGTGACCCTCCTTCGCGAGCGCGACCAGCATGTCGGCCGTCGCCGGCTGCAGCCACTGCGCGCGGCCGAAGCGCGACTGGAAGGCGATCCTGCAATGCTTCGCGTCGAGCCCGAGCTCGCGCGCGAGGAGCCGTGCCGTCTTCTGGCACTGGCAGTGGTACGGGTCGCCCAGGTCGAGCGTGCGCCGCGGGACGCCGTGGAACGACAGCACGAGACAGTCCGGCCGGCCGTGCTTGACCCAGTAGTCGCTGATCGACTGCGCGAGCGCGCGGACGTAGCCGGGGTCATCGTGGAAACTGTCGACGCTGCGAAGCGCAGGCATCCGGCGCAGCGACCGTGCGTGCGCGTAGACGGCGTCGAGCGCGGAGGCGGTCGCGCTGGCGGCATACTGCGGATACAGCGGAACGACGAGGATGCGTTCGCATCCGGCCTGCTTCAGGCGGTCGACTGCGCCGGCGACGTCGGGCCGCCCGTAGCGCATGCCGAGCTCCACGACCGCGAGGTCCGCCGGCAGCCCGGCCTTCTTCAAGCGCTGCCCGAGCAGCCCCTGCAGCAGCGAGCGCTGCTTCACGCTGTGGACGAGCAATGGCGAACCGTCTTTGGTCCAGATCGCCGCGTACTTGCGCGCTGATTGGGCCGGCCGCGTGCGGAGTACGAACCCGTGCAGGATGATCCGCCACAGCGGCCGCGGAATCTCGACGACCCGCGGGTCGGCGAGGAACTCGGCCAGGTAGCGGCGGACCGCCGACGGCGTCGGCGCGTCGGGCGTGCCGAGATTGACGAGCAGGACGCCAAGCCGCGGGAGGCGGTCGTGCTCGAACGGCGGCTCCGGCGCGAAGCGGCCCACGTCTACGCCTCGGCCTCGCGCCCGCGCCACGCGGCCAGCGCGTCCGCCGCCTTGGCGCGGATCGCGCGCTGCATCGGGGGCGCCCATCCCAGGAGCCACCCCGGCGCGCCCAGCGCCTGCCGCGCCCAGCGCCAGAGGTCGAAGCGGTCGTCGTGGCGGACGATGAGCCCGTCGCGGAACGCGAACTCGGCGTCGATCCGGTTCTCGACCGCGCGCCCCGTCGCCGAGTACGAGTACGTCGCGTCCCAGTGCGCGCGCCCCGCATCGTCGTTCGCCTCGATCCCCGACGCGACGACGCGCAGGTCCTTCCCGCGCGCGCAGAGCATCCGCCACATCGCCGCCACGCCCGCCGCGTCGAGGGAGGGGAACACGGGATCCGAGAAGGTCGCCTCGGGCGCGTAGCACGCGGCCATCGCCGTCGCGTCGTGGCGGTCGAGCGCCGCGTAGAAGCGCGCGATCAGCGCGGCGTTCGGGTGCTCGCCCGCGCCCATCAATCCGTCATCTGCTGCGTGAGCGCGTTCGACAGGAGCTTCGCCGTGACGTCGACGATCGGGATCACCCGCTCGTAGGCCATCCGTGTGGGGCCGATGACGCCGAGCGTGCCGATCACGCGGCCGTCGATCTCGTAGGGCGCGGTGATCACGCTGCATTCGTCGAGCGGCACGAGGCCCGATTCGCCGCCGATGTAGATCTGCACGCCCTGCGCCCGCTGCGACACGTCGAGCAGGTGCAGGAGCGAGGTCTTCTGCTCGAAGAGTTCGAAGAGCTGCCGCAGCCGTTCCATGTTGGACGCGAGGTCGGTCGCGGAGAGCAGGTTCTTCTCGCCGGTCACGACGAGCTCCTCGCTGTCGGCCAGCGCGGCGTCGCCGGCCTCCACCGCCGCCGCCATCAGGCCGACGATGTCCTCGCGCAGCGAGCGGAGCTCCTCGGCGAGCAGCGCCCGCAGCGCGCCGAAGGGCTGCCCCGCGTAGTGCCGGTTCAGGAAGTTCGTCGCCTCCACGAGCTGCGCCTGCGTGTACGCGCGGTCGGTGTGCAGGATGCGGTTCTGCACGTCGCCCTCCGACGTCACGATGATGAGCAGAACGCGGCGATCGGACAGCCGCAGGAACTCGAGGTGGCGGAACGACGCCTCGCGCCGCCGCGGCGTCATCACCACCCCGGCGAAGTGCGTCAGGTGCGAGAGCAGCGACGCCGCGTTGCTCACGAGCTGCTGCGGCCGGTCGGCGGTGAGCTCGCCTTCGAGGCGGTGGATCTCGACGTCCTCGAGCGGCTGCACGACCATCAGCGAGTCGACGAAGAACCGGTATCCCTTCGCCGTCGGGACGCGGCCGGCCGAGGTGTGCGGGCTCGCGATGTAGCCCAGCTCCTCGAGGTCGGCCATCACGTTGCGAATCGTCGCCGGCGACAGCTCGAGGCCGGACTGCCTCGAGAGCACGCGGGAGCCGACGGGCTGGCCCTCGACGACGTAGCGCTCGACCAGCGTCTTGAGCAGGTGTTGGGCGCGCGGATCCAGCATGGCGCTCATTCTACAGACCGGGGAACCGCGCGCGCCGGCCGGCTGCCCGGCGTTCGCCCGCCGACGCAGCCGGCCTCGGCCGTCCGTCGGTTTCGGGACCGCGCCGGCGTGTGGTCTAATCCGGCCCATGCCCGCGCCTCCCCCGCCCGGCCGATACCGGCGCGTCGCGCTCGTGGGGCGCTACGCGAGCCCCGGCATCGCGGAGCCGCTGGCCCGGCTCGCCGCCTTCGTCGCCGCCCGCGGCCACGAGGTCGTGCTCGACGCCGAAACGGTGCGCGCCGCGCCGCTCGACGGCTACGCGACCGCCGATTCCGGCAAGCTCGGCGGCGCAGCCGACGTCGTGATCGTCCTCGGCGGCGACGGGACGATGCTCGCCGTCGCGCGCCAGCTCGCGCGCTACGACGTGCCGCTCGTCGGCGTGAACCAGGGCCGCCTCGGCTTCCTCACCGACATCCCGCTCGCGAGCATGGAGCAGGTCCTGGGGCCGATCCTCGACGGCCGGCACGTCGAGGATCGGCGCACGCTGCTCGAAGCGACGGTGCACCGGGTCGGCGACGGCCCCGCGGAGACGGCGCTCGCGCTGAACGAGGTCGTCGTCAACCGCGGCACGTCCGGCGGCATGATCGACATCGCGGTCGACATCGACGGCCGCTTCGTCTACGCGATGCGCTCGGACGGACTCATCATCGCCACGCCGACGGGATCGACCGCCTACGCGCTCTCGGCGCAGGGACCGATCGTCGACCCGCAGGTGCCGGCGGTCCTGCTCGTGCCGGTCGCGCCGCACGCGCTCACCAACCGGCCGATCGCCATCGGGGACACGGCGACGATCCGCGTGAGGCTGCTCCGCGGCAACGACGCGTGGGCGCACTGCGACGGGCACGCGCACTTCCAGCTCTCGGAAGGCGACGGCGTCGAGATCCGCCGCTCGGCGCACCTCGTGCGCCTCCTGCATCCGGAGGACCACGACTACTTCGCGATGCTGCGCGAGAAGCTGCACTGGAGCGAGACGCCCGAGAAAGTGCGGCCGTAGGGCCGGCACACGTCCCAGCCCCGCTCCGATGTTGCGGCTCCTGTCGATCCGGAATTTCGTCGTCGTCGATTCGCTCGACCTCGAGCTCGACGGCGGCTTCTCGGTGCTGACCGGCGAGACCGGCGCCGGCAAGTCGATCCTGCTCGACGCCCTCGCGCTGCTGCTGGGGGACCGCTTCGAGCAGCGCCAGCTCCGGCCGGGCGCCGAGCGCGCGGAGCTCGCCGCGGAGTTCGACGTCGACGGGCATCGCGCGCTCGCCCAGTGGCTCACGGAGCAGGGCCTTTCCGCCGACGGCACGACGCTCCTCGTCCGGCGCACGATGGATGCGCAGGGACGCAGCCGCGCGTGGATCGGCGGACGCCCCGCCACGCTCGCGCAGCTCGCCGCGGCCGGCGAAATGCTCGTGGACCTGCACGGCCAGCACGCCCACCAGTCGCTGGTGACGCCGGAAGCCCAGCGTGCCCTCGTCGACGCCTTCGGCGGCTTCACCGCGCTTGCGCGCGAGACGACCGCCGCGTGGCGCGAGCTCCGCGCCGCCCTCGAGCGCCGCGACGCCGCGGCCGCCGCGCGCGATGCGACCGCGGCCGAGCGCGAATCGTTGGACGAGCGGCGCCGCGAACTCACGGCACTCGCCTTCACCGCGGACGAGTGGGCCTCTCTCGCGCAGGCGCAGGCGCGGCTCGCCCACGCCGCGGCGCTGATCGAGACGGCGGAGGCGGTCGAGCACGAGCTGGCCGAAGCCGACGAGGCCGTTGCGCGCCGGCTCGCGGCACTCGTCGCGAAGCTCGAGGCGGCCGCCGTGCACGATCCGGCGCTGGCCGGCATCGCCGGGCTCCTCGAGCCCGCGCACATCCAGCTCGTCGAGGCCGCGCGCGAGCTCCGGGCCTACCGCCGCAAGCTCGACGTCGACCCGGCCGAGCTCGCTCGCATCGAGGAGCGGCAGGCGACGATCCATGCGGCGGCGCGCAAGCACCGCGTGCGCCCGGAAGCGCTGCCCGCCCTGCTCGAGGAAACGGAGAAGCGGCTGGCGGCGCTCGCCGCGTCCTCCGACTACGACGCGCTCGCGAAGCGCGCCGCGGCAGCCGAGGCCGCGTGGCGGAAGCTCGCGCAGGAGCTCACGCGCAAGCGCCGCTTCGCCGCGCACGAGCTCGCCGGCCGCGTGACGCAGGCGATGCAGGATCTCGCGATGAAGGGCGGCCGCTTCGAGGTCGAACTGGAACCCCTCGCGGAGCCCGCGAGCTACGGCAGCGAGCAGGCCGAGTTCCGGGTCGCGAGCCATCCAAAGCAGCCGCTGGGTCCGCTCGCGAAGGTCGCCTCGGGCGGCGAGCTGTCGCGCATCGCCCTCGCGATCCAGGTCGTGACGAGCGAGGTCGCGGCGGTGCCGACGATGATCTTCGACGAGGTCGACGCAGGAATCGGCGGTGCAGTGGCGGCGACCGTGGGCCGGCTGCTGCAGGCTCTCGGCCAGCGGCGGCAGGTGCTGTGCGTCACGCACCTGCCGCAGGTCGCCGCTTTCGCCGACCACCACTTCCGCGTGAGCAAGCGCGGCGACGACCAGTCGGTCCGTGCCGAGGTCGACGCGCTGGGGAGCGGCGCGCGCGTCGAGGAGCTCTCGCGGATGCTGGGCGGCAGCGCGGTGACCGCGAAGACCCGCGCGCACGCGAAGGAGCTGCTCGAGCAGCACCGGCGCGCGGCGCGCTAGACCGCTACGGCCGGAGTTGCCCCCGGATCGTGACCATCTCCAGGGTCTTGTTGGTCCACATCAGGCAGAACTCCTCGGCCGACGGCGCGGTGAAGCGGTCCTCCGCCTTCGCGACCTGGTCGCTCTTGACGGGGTAGAGGACCTCCTGCCCGCGGTGGTAGTGGATGTTGAAGTCGACCGGCGCGGAGGACTCGAACACGTAGCCGATCGTCTGCCCCGCCGGCAGCTTGAAGCATTCCTCGGCGAGGTGACGCGGGCGCACCGTGTGCGCGAAGGGCTTCTCGCCGGTGACCCCGTCCGGCGGCGCGGCTGCGACCGCGGACAGGCCCAGGCCCGCAAGAACCGAAAGGAAGCCGATCGACCCGTATTTCAAGTCAAGTTTCCCGCTCCGAGCGACGGTCGGGATTGTAATCCGGCCGGCACCCCCCAAAGTCAAGAACCTCGCCATCCCGCCGGCCGCGCCTGCAACAATAGGCCGCTTCCGCCGCATCGCACGCCTGCGCACAACTCCCATGTCCGACCGCATCGCGATCCACGGCGCGCGGCAGAACAACCTCAAGAACCTGACGCTCGAGGTGCCGACGAACGAGCTCGTCGTCGTCACCGGCGTGTCGGGATCGGGCAAGTCGTCGCTCGTGTTCGACACGCTGTACGCGGAAGGGCAGCGGCGCTACGTCGAGACGTTCTCGCCGTACGCGCGCCAGTTCCTCGACCGGATGGACAAGCCGCAGGTCGATCGCATCGACGGCGTTCCCCCGGCGATCGCCATCGACCAGACCAACCCGGTGCGCACCTCGCGGTCGACGGTCGGCACGATGACCGAGCTCGCCGACCACCTGAAGGTGCTCTACGCGCGCGCGGCGCAACTCCACTGCCGCGGCTGCGGCCGCGCGGTGGCCCGCGACACGCCGGCGTCGATCCACGACGAGCTCGCGCGGCGCAGCGCCGAGGCGGGCGACCCGCGGCTGGTCGTGACGTTCCCGGTCACCGTGCCGGCCAACTTCTCCGAGGACGAAGTCCGGCAGCTCCTCGAGCGGCAGGGCTACACGCGGATCCACGCGCGCGACGGCGCGCGCCTCGCCGTCGTGCAGGACCGCTTCAGGATGAGCGGCGTCGATCGCGCGCGCGTCGTCGAGGCGCTCGAGGCGGCGCTTCGCATCGGGCAGGGACGCGTCGACGTGCAGGCCGCGAAGGACGACGGAACCGGCGCCGTCTGGCGCTTCTCCTCCGACCTGCACTGCCCCGACTGCGACATCCACTACCGGGATCCGGCGCCCAGCCTGTTCTCGTTCAACTCGCCGCTCGGGGCGTGCGAGACGTGCCGCGGGTTCGGCCGCGTGATCGGCATCGACTACGGCCTCGTCGTGCCCGACGCGGGCAAGACGCTGCGCGCCGGCGCGGTGAAGCCGTGGCAGAGCCCGAGCTTCCGCGAGTGTCAGGACGACCTCGAGAAGTACGCGAAGAAGCGCGGCATTCCGCTCGACGTGCCGTGGCGCGAGCTGACCGAGGCGCAGCGCCGCTGGGTCCTCGATGGCGAAACCGACTGGGTCAGCTGGTCGAAGTCGTGGCCGGGCGTGTGGTACGGCGTGGCGCGCTTCTTCGCGTGGCTCGAGACGAAGTCGTACAAGATGCACATCCGCGTGCTGCTCTCGAAGTATCGCGCGTACACGCCCTGTCAAGCCTGCGGCGGCGCGCGCCTCAAGCCCGAGGCGCTCCTCTGGCGGCTCGGCACGAAGAGCGAAGCCGATCGGGTGCTGGAACCGTCGCGCCGCTTCCGCCCCGAAGGCGTGCGCTTCGGCGACGACGTGCTGGCGCGCCTGCCGGGCCTCACGCTGCACGACGTCGCGCTGCTGCCGATCGCCTCGGCGCGCGCGTACTTCGCGTCGCTCGGGCTGCCTGCGCCGCTCGACGAGGCGGCCGAGCTGCTGCTCGCCGAGATTCGCGCGCGCCTCGGCTACCTCTGCGACGTCGGCCTCCCGTACCTCACGCTCGACCGGCAGTCGCGCACGCTTTCGGGGGGCGAGGTCCAGCGGATCAACCTCACGACGGCGCTCGGCACTTCGCTCGTGAACACGCTGTTCGTGCTCGACGAGCCCTCGATCGGCCTGCACCCGCGCGACATCGGACGGGTCGTCGGCGTCATGCAGCGCCTGCGCGACGCCGGCAACTCGCTGGTCGTCGTCGAGCACGACCCGCAGGTGATGCTCGCGGCCGACCGCGTCCTCGACCTCGGCCCGGGGCCCGGCGAGCGGGGCGGCGAGATCGTGTTCTTCGGCACCACGGACGAGCTGCTGCGCGCGCCGCACTCGCTCACCGGCGACTATCTCGCCGGACGCAGGCGCACGGCGCCGCCGGACGCCGGCGTCCGCGTCGCACCCGACGCGCCGCGGATCGCGCTCGCGGGCGCGAGCGAGCACAACCTGAAGGACGTCGACGTCGGCATTCCGCTGCACGCACTGGTCTGCGTAACCGGCGTATCCGGCTCCGGCAAGTCGACGCTGGTGCAGGACGTGCTGCACCCCGCGCTGCTCCGCGCGAAGGGCAAGCCGACCGAGGCGCCGGGGGCGCACCGCGCCCTCGCCGGGCACGATCTCGTCGACGACGTCGTGCTGATCGACCAGACGCCGATCGGGCGCACGACACGCTCGAACCCGGCGAGCTACGTGGGAGCGTTCGACGCCATCCGGAAGCGTTTCGCCGCCGCGCCGCTCGCGCGCGAGCGCGGCTACACGCAAGGGACGTTCAGCTTCAACGCCGGCAACGGTCGCTGCCCGGCGTGCGGCGGCAACGGCTTCGAGCACGTCGAGATGCAGTTCCTCTCCGACGTCTACCTGCGCTGCCCCGACTGCGACGGCCGCCGCTTCCGGCGCGAAGTGCTGGAGGTCACGCTCGAGGGCCGCTCGATCGCCGACGTCCTCGAGCTGACGGTCGCGCAGGCGCTCGCGCTCTTCGCCGGCGAGCGCGACGTCGCCGCGGCGCTCTCGCCGCTCGTCGCGGTCGGCCTCGAGTACGTCAAGCTCGGGCAGCCGGTCCCGACGCTCTCCGGCGGCGAGGCGCAGCGGCTCAAGCTCGCCGGCCATCTCGCGGAGGCGGCACGCGCGGGCGGCGGCGGCCGCGGGAAGCTCTTCCTGTTCGACGAGCCGACGACGGGCCTCCATTTCGACGACGTCGCGAAGCTGCTGCGGAGCTTCCGCGAGCTGATCGCGGCCGGTCATTCGCTCGTGGTCATCGAGCACAACCTCGACGTGATCGGCGCCGCCGACTGGGTCGTCGACCTCGGCCCCGAGGGCGGTGACGCGGGCGGCCGCGTCGTGTTCGAAGGCCCCGTCGCGCAGCTGCTCGAATGCCGTTCGTCGCACACCGGCGCCGCGCTCGCGGCGTACCGCGCGGCCGCGGGGGAGCATGCTGCGGTCGCCGCACGCGAATCGTGCCCCGCGCCTCCCGCCGCGATCCGCATTCGCAACGCGCGCGAGCACAACCTGAAGGGCGTGGACGTCGAGATCCCGCGCGACCGGTTCACCGTCGTCACCGGCGTGTCGGGCAGCGGCAAGAGCACGCTCGCGTTCGACATCCTGTTCGCCGAAGGGCAGCGCCGCTACCTCGAGTCGCTGAACGCCTACGCGCGGCAGTTCGTCCAGCCCGCCGCGCGGCCGGCCGTCGACGCGATCTTCGGCATCCCGCCGACGGTGGCGATCGAGCAGCGCACGAGCCGCGGCGGCCGCAAGAGCACGGTCGCCACACTCACCGAGATCTACCACTTCCTGCGCCTCCTCTACGTCAAGCTCGGCACGCAGCACTGTCCCGACCACGGCGTGCCGATCGCGCCGCAATCGCCGGAGAGCATCGTGGCGTCGCTGCTCGCGCGCCACCGCGACGCGCGCGTGCTGCTGCTCGCGCCGCTCGTCGTCGCGCGCAAGGGCTACTACACCGACCTCGCGAAACGGGCGGCGCGCCGGGGCGTCGCGCACCTGCGCGTCGACGGCGTGATGCTGCCCACCGCGAAGTGGCCGCGCCTCGACCGCTTCCGGGAGCATACGATCGAGATGCCGATCGCCGAGCTCGCGGTCTCGCCGGCGAGCGAGCGGCCGCTGCGCGAGGCGCTCGCACGGGCCCTCGAGGAAGGCAGGGGCGTGGTCCACGTCGTTCCTGCGCAGCGACGCGCGAAGCGCAACGCCGGGGAAGCCGAGATCTATTCGACCGAGCGCGCGTGTCCGGTGTGCAGCCGCAGCTTCCCGGCGCCCGATCCGCGGCTGTTCTCGTTCAACTCGAAGCACGGCTGGTGCCCCGAGTGCTTCGGCACCGGCGTGAAGCTCAGGGGTTTCGACGAGGCGCAGACCGGCGACGAGATCTGGTGGAACGAGTGGTACGAGGGCGACGCGCGCGCCTGCGCAGCGTGCGGCGGCAGGCGCCTAAACCCCGACGCGCTCGCGGTCCGCTTCCGCGGTCGCTCGATCGCCGATCTCGCCGCGCTGCCGGCGAGCGAGGCCGAGCGCTTCTTCGCCTCGCTTGCGCTCGAGGGGCGCGACGCCGCGATCGCGCGCGACATCGTCGCCGAGCTCGCGTCGAGGCTTGCTTTCCTGATCGACGTGGGC
>DASQBO010000049.1:0-11688 GCA_035635175.1 Casimicrobiaceae bacterium
CCGAGGCAGCCGAGCTCGCCTTCGACGGTCACGCCCATCGCGTGCGCCATCGCGACGACCTTCCTCGTCACGTCGAGGTTGTAGTCGTAGCTCGCGACCGTCTTGCCGTCGGCCTGCAGCGAACCGTCCATCATGACGCTCGTGAAGCCGAGCTTCATCGCCGACGCGCAGACGTCGGGCGACTGCCCGTGGTCCTGGTGCATCACGACCGGGATCGCCGGATAGCTTTCGACGGCCGCCTCGATCAGGTGGCGGAGGAAGGCCTCGCCCGCGTATTTCCGCGCTCCGGCCGACGCCTGCATGATCACCGGGCTGTCGGTCTCGGCGGCGGCGGCCATGATCGCCTGGACCTGCTCCAGGTTGTTGACGTTGAAGGCGGGCAGGCCGTAGTCGTGCTCGGCCGCGTGGTCGAGGAGCTGGCGCATCGAAACGAGAGGCATGGCGGTCTCCGTGCAGAGGATCTCCGATGGCGCCATTTTACCCGCCGCCGCCGGGGCCGGCGCGCAGCGGCGCTACAGGCCGGACGAGGCGCGCGGCGCCAGGTAGGTGATGGCGCCGCTCCGGTGATGCAGCGCCCGGAGCGCGAGCGGCTCGCCGGCGCGGGGCGCGGGCGTCCCGCACGCGACGCGCACGCGCGCGCCGGAGGCGAGCTCGACTTCGCAGGTCGAAATGCCGCCGCCGGCGGCGACGCTGAGCACCATCCCGGTCAGCGGCTCGTCGCGGAGCACCGGATCCGCGTCGGTGTGCCGCGTAGCGAGCCACGCGACGACGAGGATCGCCAGCGCCGCCGTCCCGCCGGCGACCGCACGGCGGTGATGCTCGATGAAGTCGAACGCCACGAGGCTCTCCCTCGTCAGGTGCGGTGCTCGCCGACCTTGACGATCTTCATCGTGTTGGTCCCCCCGGACTTCCCCATCGGCTCGCCGACCGTGAGCACGATCAGGTCGCCGCGCTGCACCTGCCCCCTGGCGACGAGGAGATCCTCGGCCGAGCGCAGCACCGCGTCGCGGTCGTCGTCCTGCTCGAAGTAGAGCGGGCGCACGTTGCGATAGAGCGCCATCTTGCGCTGCGACGACACTTCCGGCGTGAGCGCGTAGATCGGGCAGCCGATGTCGTGCCGCGACATCCACAGCGCGGTCGACCCCGATTGCGTGAGCGCCGCGACCGCCTTGACGCGGAGGTGGTGGGCGGTGAACAGCGCGGCCATCGCGATCGACTGGTCGATCCGCGTGAACGCGCGCGTGAGCACCTCGCGGTCGAACTCGATCGCGACCGATTTCTCGGCCTCGGTGCAGATCTGCGCCATCGCTTCGACGGTCTCGACCGGGTACCGGCCCGTCGCGGTCTCGGCGGAGAGCATCACCGCGTCGGTTCCGTCGAGGACGGCGTTGGCGACGTCCGACACCTCGGCGCGCGTCGGCACCGGGTTCTGGATCATCGACTCCATCATCTGGGTCGCGGTGATGGACAGCTTGTTCGCGTCGCGCGCCATCCGGATCATCCGCTTCTGGAGTCCGGGCACCGCGGCGTTGCCGACCTCGACCGCGAGGTCGCCGCGCGCGACCATGATGCCGTCGGAGGCGTCGATGATCTCGGCCAGGGCCGGGATCGCCTCGGCGCGCTCGATCTTGGCGATGAGCTGCGCGTGGCTGCCGGCCGTGCGCAGGAGCTCGCGCGCCTTGCGCATGTCGTGGCCCGTCTTGGGGAACGAGACCGCGAGGAAGTCGGCGCCGATCGTGGCGGCCGTCCTGAGGTCGTCCTTGTCCTTCGCCGTGAGCGCGGGCGCGGACAGGCCGCCGCCTTGCCGGTTGATGCCCTTGTTGTCGGACAGCCGGCCACCGACGGCGACGCGCGTGACGATGCGCGGCCCCTCGACGGACTCGACCACCAGCTTGACCAGCCCGTCGTCGAGCAGAAGCACCGCGCCGGGTTCCACGTCGCGGACGAGCTGCTTGTAGTCGAGCCCCACGCGCTCGGCGTCGCCCTGGCGGCACCCGGCGTCGAGCACGAAGCGTTGCCCGGCGACGAGCGTGACCGCGCCGGCCGCGAACTTGCCGATCCGGATCTTCGGTCCCTGCAGGTCCGCCATGATTCCCACCTCGCGGCCGAGCGAGCGCGCGGCGTCGCGCACGAGGCGCGCCCGCTCGACGTGATCGCCCGCACGGCCGTGCGAGAAGTTGAGACGCACGACGTCGACGCCGGCGGCGATGAGCCGCGCCAACGATTCGGGGGCGCTGCACGCGGGTCCGAGCGTGGCGACGATCTTGGTGGCGCGGGACACGGCGTTCGTGGGCTCGGGCAAAACGCGCCGATGGTATGCCATTTCCGCGCGCGACGAAATGCCGCGCGCGGACCGCGTGGAGGGCACGCGCGCCGGCCCTCGCCGGCGTGCGCGGCCCGCTCAGAAGTCCTGGACGACGATGCCCTGCAGGGCGCCCGGAGGACCCACGACGTAGATCGTGTAGACGCCGCCTGCGACCAGGTTGACGCCGGGCACGGAGAGCGCGGGCGTCGTCGTGCCCGCGGGATCGAAGTCGAACTGGTAGGACGTGCCTGCGGCCGCGGCGTCGAGCAGCACGTACGAGGACGCCGCGTTCTGCGCGAGACCGGCGGCGGCGAGCGTCCCGTTCGCATAGACGTCGACGGCGCCGAGCGCAGCGGCGACGTTGACGAAACGGACGCTTGCCTTGACGGCCAGCGATGTGACGTTCGCGTCGGCGAGGATCAGCGCGCCGAGTGCGCCGGCGCCGCCGTAGAGCGCGATCGACGTGTCCGTCGCGGGAACGAAGGCAGACGACGTCGAGAGCAGCGACGCCCCCGGCGTCGCGGAGGCTTCGACCGTGATCGCGCGCGTGCCGGCGTCGATGACCTGGTAGTTGGACACCGCCGCATAGGGCACGTTGGCGAGCGTCAGATTGCCGTCGACGAACAGGTTGAGCGGAGAGGCAACGGACGACGCGTTCAGCGCCTTGAGCCGGGCGTACTTGTTGGGAAGCGTGGCGGGAGCGCTGCCGTCGGTGAAGAGCGCGACGTTGACGAGCCGCGCGCTGCCGCGCGAGTACGCGACGACGGTCTGGCCCAGGCCCGACGACGCCGCCGGGAGCGGCGCGTCGAAGATCACTTCCTTCGTTCCGCTGCGCGTGAGCCGGAGCTCGTAGGTGCCCAGCGGGACGTTGATGAAGTTGCTGAAGCTGTTGTAGGGGAGGGTCGACACGACCGGCGAAGCGGGCGCGAGATCGGCGCCCGGTGCCGTCACGTAAGCGTCGATCACGCCCGCGGTCGGCGAGACGTTCGCAACCCGGAATCCGAAGCTGCCCGACGGAATGTGCACGAGCGGCGTGTCGTCGAGCAGGATCCCCTGCGTGGACGTCGTCGGTCCGTAGGCGACGAAGGTGTATGCGGAGACGTTCGCGAGCGAGTTCGTCGTCGTGAACGCCGGGGTCGCGCTGGACCCGAGTCGGATGCTGAACGCGTAGCTGCCGGCGGTGATGTCCTGATAGCCGGTGAAGGTCTCGAAGGGCGCCGCGGTCATGAACGCGGTGTCGCCGGCGGTGACGGTGACGGCGGTCGTCCCGGGCATCAGGTTCGCGACGCGAAGCGTCGTCCCGGTGCCGTTGCCGCTCGGGTTGAGTCCGCAGCCGCCGAGGACGAGCGCGAGGAGGCCGGCCGTGGCCGCGAATGCGGGGAGGCGACGCATGAGGTTCTCCGGGAGGTCAGCGGTCCTGGGTCAGCACGCCTTGCAGCGTCGCGCCCGTGCCGAGGAGGTAGAGCGTATAGCCGTGCGCGCTCACGAGCGTGACGCCGGCAACGCTCGCCAGCGTCGTGGTCGTGCCGGCGGCATTGACGTCGAAGCGGTACGGCGTGCCGGCGCTGACGGCGTCGACGAGCGTGTAGGCCGAGGCGGCGTTCGCGCCCAGCGTCGACACGATCTTGCCGAAATTCGCGTAGACGTCGACGGAGCTCAGGTCCGGCGAGACGTTGACGACGCGCAGGGACGCGCGTCCAACCGCGATCGGCGGGTTGGCGTCCGCGAGCGTGAGCGCGGACATCGCTCCGGCGCTGCCGTAGAGCGCGATGGAGTTGTCGGTCGCGGCGACGAGGTTCGGCGTGAGCGTCAGCAGCGCTGCGCCGGGGCTCGCCGACGACTCGACGGCGACCGTCCGCGTGCCGGCGGCGACGAGCTGGTACGGCGCGACGCCGGCGAACGCGAGGGCGGAGACGGCGGGGGCGCCGTCGACGAGCACGTTGAGCGGCGCCGGGACCGAGGTGCCGTTGACCACCTTGAGCTGCGCGAGCGTGCTGTTCGCGATGGCCCCCGTGGTCTGCGACGCCATCATCGCGACGTTGACGAGCTTGTTGCTCTGGCGCCCGTACGCGACGATCGTCTGCCCGGTCCCCGCGGCGATCGCCGGCGGCGTCGCGTCGTAGAGGACGTCCTTGGTCCCGCTGGTCGTGAGCCGCACCTGGAGCCCGCCCGCCGGCGTCGTCACGAAGCTGCTCACGATCCCGTAGGCGGCGCCGCTCACGACCGGGGTGGCGGAGGCGAGGTCCGCCCCGGGCGCGGTGAGGTACAGGTCGATGAGCGCGTTCGTCGCCGACATGTTGAGCACGCGCACCGCGAAGTTGTTGCCGCTCGGCGAGCCGTACGGATCCGCGACGAGCACGGCCGCCGCGGCGCCGGGCGTTCCGGTCGTGACGTACGTGTATTCGGACGTCCCGAGCGAGAAGACCGTGTCGACGAGGGTGCCCGTGCTGCCGGGCACCGTCACCTTGAACTCGACGGTGCCGACGCCGACGCTGGTGAACGGGGTGATCGACTCGAACGATCCGTTCGCGAGCACCGTCGTGCCGTTGGCGGTCACCGTCACGCTCGGGGCGCCCTGGATCAGGTTCAGCACGCGGACGTTGGCGTTGTCGTTCGACGACTTCCCGCAGCCGCCGAGCAGGAGCGTGACGAGGCAGCCGGCGAGGAACAGCATGCGGGTCGGGGTCATGGGCTCTCCGTGAAGAGGCGGGCCGTCACGCGGCCGCGCGCTGCTCGAGCATGGCGACGGCCGGCAGCGTCTTGCCTTCGAGGAACTCGAGGAAGGCGCCGCCCGCGGTCGAGATGTACGAGATGCGGTCCGCCACTCCGAACTTGTGGATCGCGGCGACCGTGTCGCCGCCGCCCGCGATCGAGAACGCAGCGGACGCCGCGACCGCCTCGGCGAGAGCGCGGGTGCCGGCCGCGAACGCGTCGATCTCGAAGACGCCGATGGGGCCGTTCCAGACGATCGTCCCGGCCTTGGCGACGATGAGCTTCAGCGTGGCGACCGACGAGGGCCCGATGTCGAGGATCATGTCATCGGGCTCGATGTCCTCGACCGTCTTCAGCGTCGGCGTCGCCGCGGGCGAGAGCTCCTTCGCGCACACGACGTCGACGGGGATCGGCACCTTGCCCGGGTGCCCGTCGAGGATCGCGTGCGCTTCGCCCACGAGGTCCGGCTCGACCAGCGACTTGCCGACGCGGCCGTGCGCGGCCAGGATGAAGGTGTTCGCGATGCCGCCGCCGACGACGAGGACGTCGACCTTCGCCGCGAGCTCCTTCAGCACGGTGAGCTTCGTCGAGACCTTCGAGCCGCCGACGACGGCGACCAGAGGCCGCGCCGGCGCGGCGAGCGCGCGGCCGAGCGCGTCGAGTTCAGCCGCCATGAGCGGCCCCGCGCACGCGAGCTTCGCGTGGCGCGCGATGCCGTGCGTCGTCGCTTCGGCGCGGTGCGCGGTCCCGAACGCGTCGTTGACGTAGACGTCGCACAGCCTCGCCATCTTCCGCGCGAGCGCGTCATCGTCCTTCTTCTCGCCCTTGTTGAAGCGGCAGTTCTCGAGCAGCACCATCTGTCCGGGGCGCAGCGCCTCGAGCCAACCCCCGCCGTCGACCCAGTCGCGGACGAGCGGCACCGGCAGCGCGAGCAGCGACTCGAGGCGTTGCGCGACCGGAGCCAGCGAGTCGGCCGCGTTCCACTCCCCTTCGGTCGGTCGGCCGAGGTGCGAGGTGACCATGACCGCGGCCCCGCGCGCCAGGCAGTCGCGGATGCCGGGGAGCGCGGCTCGGATCCGCGTGTCGTCCGTGATCGCGCCGTGGTCGTCCTGCGGCACGTTGAAATCGGCGCGGATGAACACGCGCTTGCCGGACACGTCGACGTCGGAAAGGCGGCGAAAGGTCATGGCATCGTGCGTCCGGATCAGCGCTTCGTCATCACGCGGATCATTTCGAGGACCTTGCACGCGTAGCCCCACTCGTTGTCGTACCACGCGACGACCTTCACGAACGTGCCGTCGAGCGCGATGCCCGCGTCGGCATCGAAGATCGACGTGCGGCTGTCGCCGCGGAAGTCGGTCGCGACGACCTTGTCCTCGGTGTAGCCCAGGATGCCCTTCATCGGGCCTTCCGAGGCCGCCTTCATCGCGGCGCAGATCTCCTTGTACGTCGCTTCCTTCGCGAGCTCGACGGTCAGGTCGACCACCGAGACGTCCGACGTCGGCACGCGGAACGCCATCCCGGTCAGCTTCTTGTTGAGCTCGGGGATCACCTTGCCGACGGCCTTCGCCGCGCCGGTCGACGACGGGATGATGTTCTCGAGGATGCCGCGGCCGCCGCGCCAGTCCTTGTTCGACGGCCCGTCGACGGTCTTCTGGGTCGCAGTCGCCGCGTGGACCGTCGTCATCAGCCCGCGCTTGATGCCCCACGTGTCGTTGAGCACCTTCGCGACCGGCGCGAGGCAGTTCGTCGTGCACGACGCGTTGGAGACGATCGCCTCCCCGGCGTAGCGCTTGTCGTTGACGCCGAAGACGAACATCGGCGTCTCGTCCTTCGACGGCGCCGACATGATCACCTTCTTGGCGCCGGCCGCGAGGTGCTTCTCCGCGGTCTCCCTCGTGAGGAAGAGGCCCGTCGACTCGACGACGACCTCCGCGCCGACCTCGCTCCAGCGCAGCGCGCCTGGGTCCTTCTCCGCGGTGAGACGAATGCGACGGCCGTTGACGACGAGCGTGCTGCCGTCGACCTTGACGTCGCCCCTGAAGCGCCCGTGCACGGAGTCGTACTCGAGCATGTAGCCCAGGTAGTCGGGCTCGAGCAGGTCGTTGATGCCGACCACTTCGACGTCGGGGAAGTCGCGCACGGCGGCGCGCAGCACCATCCGGCCGATGCGCCCGAACCCGTTGATGCCAACTTTGATGGTCATGTCGTTCTCCTGATCCCGCGGGGGAATGTCATTGTCGAGGGGAGCGGGCGGACGCCGCGGCCAACGCGTCGAGATCGCGCCAGCCATAGGCGACCTCGATCAGGTCGAGCCCGTCCCACTGGAAGGGCTGCTCGACGACGAGCGCCGCGCCCAGGCGTTCATAGAATGCCCGCGCGCCGCGGTTCGCCGCGATGACCCAGGTCAACAGTCCGCGCGCGCCGTGCTCACGCTGTGCGGCGGCGACCGCGGCGACGAGGCGGCGGCCGGTGCCGGCGCGCTGGCGGTCGCGGCGGAGATAGATGGCCGAGAGTTCGGCATCGAAGCCGTGCTTTTGTTCCGCGAGCACGTGGCCGGAGGCGAAGCCCGCGACGCTCGCACCGTCGTCGGCGACGAACACGCTCGCCGTGTTCGGACCAGCCGTCAGGATGCGGCGCCACTGCGCGGCGTTCTCGTCCACGGACATCGCCGCGAGATACGCCGCCGGCACGATCCCGGCGTAGCTCGCGCGCCACGCGTCGACGCGCACCTGCGCGATCGCGCGCGCGTCGTCGGCCGTGGCGCGGCGGATCGTCGCACCGGGCGCGACCTCGGCCGCCGCTTTCGTCGTCGCGCTCGGCACGGCGGAAGGCGGGGCGCTCGCGCCGGTCACGATGCAGCGGCCGTTGCGAGCCGTTTCGCCGCGGCGGCGACGGCCTCGGCGGTGAAGCCGAAGTGCTTGAACAGCACGCCCGCGGGCGCCGACTCGCCGTAGCGGTCGAGCCCGATCACCGCGCCGCGCGGATCGTCGGCGGCGCCGACGTACGCGTGCCAGCCTGCGGTCGCGCCGGCCTCGACCGCGAGCCGCGGGATCCCGGGCGGCAGGACGCTCGCGCGGTACGCGGTGTCCTGGCGCTCGAAGAGCCCGGTGCACGGCAGCGAGACGACGCGCACGCCGATGCCCTCGCCGGCGAGCGCCGTGCGGGCCGCGGTAGCGAGCGCGAGCTCGGATCCCGTCGCGATGATCACGACGCGCCGCGCCGCCCCCGGCGCCCAGTCGGCGAGCACGTACCCGCCGCGCCGGATGTCGGCGATCTGCGCGCCGTCGCGCGCCTGAAACGCGACGTTCTGCCGCGTGAGCACGAGCACGGTCGGTCCGTCCCGGCGCTCGATCGCGGCGACCCACGCCGCGGCGGTTTCCGTCGTGTCGCCGGGACGCCAGACGTCGAGGCCCGGAATGAGGCGCAGGCTCGCCGTGTGCTCGACCGCCTGGTGCGTCGGGCCGTCCTCGCCGAGCCCGATCGAGTCGTGCGTGTAGACGAAGATCGTGCGCACCTTCATGAGCGCCGCCATCCGCACCGCGTTCCGCGCGTAGTCGGAGAACGTGAGGAAGGTCCCGACGTAAGGCACGATCCCGCCGTGGAGCGCGAGCCCGTTCGCGATCGCGCTCATCCCGAACTCGCGCACGCCGAAATGCAGGTAGTTGCCCGGCGCGTCGCGGCGGATCGCCCGGCTGCCCGACCAGTTCGTGAGCACCGAGCCCGTGAGGTCGGCGGAGCCGCCGAGGAGCTCGGGCAGGGCCGGTGCGAGCGCCTCCAGCGCCTGTTGCGAAGCCTTCCGCGTCGCGACGCTCTCCTTTCTCGCCGCCGCCGCCGCGACGGCCGCGGCAGCCGTCTCCTGCCATGCTTCGGGGAGCTCGCCCGCCATCCGCCGCGCGAACTCTGCGGCGAGCTCCGGGTGCGCGCTGCGATACGCGGCGAAGCGCTCGGACCAGGCCTGCTCGAGCGCCGCGCCGCGCGCGCGCGCGTTCCACGCGGCGCGGACGGCCTCGGGGACGACGAACGGCGCGTACGTCCAGCCCAGCGCCTCGCGGGTCGCCGCGACTTCCTTCTCGCCCAGCGCGGCGCCGTGCACGTCGGCCGTGCCTGCCTTCGTCGGCGCGCCCTTGCCGATGACGGTCTTGCAGCAGATGAGCTGCGGACGGCTCTGCCGTGCGCCGTCGAGCTTGGCCTTCTCGATCGCCGCCCCGACGGCAGCGACGTCGTGGCCGTCGATCCCCGGCTGGACGTGCCACCCGTACGCCTCGAAGCGCCGCGGCGTGTCGTCGGTGAACCAGCCCCGGGTCTCGCCGTCGATCGAGATGCCGTTGTCGTCGTAGAGCACGATCAGCCGGCCGAGGCCGAGCGTGCCCGCAAGCGACGCCGCCTCGTGCGAGATGCCCTCCATGAGGCAGCCGTCGCCGACGAACACGTAGGTGCGATGATCGACGATCGGGTGGCCCGGCCGGTTGAACTCGGCCGCGAGCAGCCGCTCGGCGAGCGCCATGCCGACGGCATTGGCGAGACCCTGGCCGAGGGGTCCGGTCGTCGTCTCGACGCCGGGCGTGGCGCCGTACTCCGGGTGGCCGGGCGTCTTCGAATGGAGCTGGCGGAAACGCTTGAGCTCGTCGATCGGCAGGTCGTAGCCCGTGAGGTGGAGGAGCGCGTAGAGCAGCATCGAGCCGTGCCCGTTCGAGAGGACGAAGCGGTCGCGGTCCGGCCAGCGCGGGTGCGCCGGATGGTGGCGGAGATGTCCGCGCCACAGCGCCAGCGCGATCTCGGCCATCCCCATGGGCATGCCGGGATGCCCCGATTTCGCGGCTTCGACCGCGTCCATCGCCAGCGCGCGCAGCGCGTTGGCGAGCAGTTGGTCGGAGACGGCGACGGCTTCGGTGGTGGTCATGGCGAAGGGCGGAGGAGGCGTGAGGCCGGAGGCGGCGGCGGGGACGGAATCGTTCCGCGCGAAAGCCTTTAATTCTATCGCGCGGCCGGGCCTTCTGTGCGATAATCGCCGATCGATTACATCGAGACGAACGTTCGGGACGGCGCTACGTGCCCTTCCGCCAGCGACGAGCTGGGGTGGGGCATTTTCATGACAGGGGACGCTGATGGACGGTATCCATCTGCTGGGCGAATGGTATGGGTGCCCCGCCGACACGCCCGAATTCACGCGCGCCGACGCACTCCGCAAGCTCTGCCTCGAGGCCACCGCCGCGGCGGGGCTCACGATCGTCGGCGACGCATTCCACCAGTTCTCGCCGCAGGGGGTGACGGGCACGGTGCTGCTCGCTGAATCGCACCTCGCGATCCACACGTGGCCGGAGCACGGCTTCGTCACCGTCGACGTCTACGTGTGCAACCTCGCTACCGACAACACCGCCAAGGCCGAGCGCCTCTTCCGCGCGCTCGAGACGACGCTGAAGCCGAAGCGGACCAAGTTTCACTCGATTCACCGCGGCGGCAAGGATGCCTGACGGGCCCGGCCGTCCGCCGGGCGACACCGGCGGCGACGTTGCGCCCGGACTGATGACGGAGTACCTCACGGACGCGTGGGGCTTCTTCATCCGGTCGGCGCGCCAGTTCGAGAAGTTCCGCTCGCCCTTCCAGGCGGTCGAGGTGCACGACACCGCGCACTTCGGCAAGCTGTTCCGCCTGGACGGCCATTTCATGACCTCCGAGATGGACGAGTTCTTCTACCACGAGAACCTCGTCCACATGGCCGCGCTCACGCACCCGAGCCCGGAACGCGCGCTCGTCATCGGCGGGGGAGACGGCGGTTCCGCCGAGGAACTGCTCAAGCATCCGTCGATCCGCTCCGTCGTGCTCTGCGAGATCGACCTGGCCGTCGTCGACATCGCGCGCAAGTACCTGCAGACGGTGCACCGCGGCGCGCTCGACGATCCGCGCCTCACGCTGCGCATCGGCGACGGCTTCGCCTACGTGCGCGAGGCCGAGGAGCAGTACGACCTGATCGTGCTCGACCTCACGGACCCGGGCGGCCCTTCGGAGGCGCTCTACACGCCGGATTTCTATCGCGCGTGCGCGCTGCGGCTGAAGCCCGTCGGCGCGATGACGCTCCACATCGCGAGCCCGATCGCGCATCCCGACCGGATCCGCGCGTGCCTCGGGAACCTGCGCGCCGCGTTCCCCGTCGTCACGCCGTACCTCACGTCGGTGCCGCTCTACGGCGGCATGTGGATGATGGCGTGCGTGTCGCAGACCGTCGATCCGCGGAGCCTCTCCGCGCGCGAGGTCGACCGCCGCATTGCGCTTCGCGCGCTGCCGCACCTCAAGTACTACAACGGCGACGTCCATCGCGCCGCGCTGGCGCTGCCGAACTTCGTCCGGGATCTCGTCGGGTAGGGAAGCTCTGGATAACCCGCGCGGTCGCGACGGGGCTTGGCGGGATGGGCTGCCTCATTTGCCAAATGAGGCGCGGCGCAGCCAAGGCCGGGTGCCTTCGCAAGCCGCGCGGCAAAGCAGACCGCCCGTCAAGCCCCGTCGCTCCGGGCTGCTGCGAAATCCGGCGCCTGCTTCGCCTCGCTCCTCGGCTTCGTACCACGCGGTACGACCTTCGTCGCTCGTCTCGCATTCATCCGGTTTCGCCGTGCAGCGCGGCCACGTGGGTTATGCAGAGCTTCCCTAGACCCGTCCGCCTGCCTGACCTACCT
>DASQBO010000050.1:0-5591 GCA_035635175.1 Casimicrobiaceae bacterium
AAGCGCGGGTTCCAGCTAGCGGGGCAGTTCCGCTACCTGTTCGGCGAGGGCAACGGCAGCCTCGACGGCGAGATCCTGCCGCACGACCGGCAGACGGGTGCCGACCGCTACCTCATGTCGTGGAAGCACAACGAGAGCTTCGATCCCTGGGTCAAGGGGCTCGCGGGCTACGTCAACCTGAACAAGGTGTCCGACGACACCTACTTCGTCGACCTGTCGGACCGCGTCGCGCTGACCTCGCTGACGACGCTGCCGCGCGAGGGCGGGTTCACCTACGTCAACGGACCATGGTCGGCGGTCGCGCGCGCGCAGGCGTTCCAGACGCTGCAGGATCCGACCGCGCCGCAGCCGCTGCCGTACAACCGCGTGCCGCAGCTGCAAGTCGCCCTGTCCGACGTCGACTGGATGGGGCTCACGTGGGCGGGCGCCGGCGAGTACGCGTATTTCCGGCAGCCGACGCTGACCACCGGCCAGCGCGTGTACGCGTGGCCGACGGTCGCGTGGTCGCGACAGGGCGCGGCGTGGTACGTCACCGCGCAGACCGGCGTGCACGCGCGCGAGTACGACCTGAACGAGGTCCGCCCGGAGGTGCCGGACCGGCAAGGCTACGCGATCCCGATCTCGTCGGTCGACGCGGGCCTCGTCTTCGAGCGCGACGTCAAGGAATTCGGCATCACCGGCATACAGACGCTCGAGCCGCGCCTCTTCTACGTCTACGTGCCGTACAAGAACCAGAGCAACGCGCCGGTGTTCGACACGGCGATCGACGACTTCAACTTCGGCCAGCTCTTCTCGGTCAACCGCTACCTCGGCAACGACCGGATCGGCGACGCGAACCAGCTGTCGCTCGCGCTCACGTCGCGGCTGCTCGACCCGGACACCGGCGCCGAGCGGTTCCGCGTCGCGGTCGGCGAGCGCTTCTACTTCAACGACCAGCGGGTCGTGCTGAACGAGGCGCCGCGCGCCGCCAACAATTCCGACTTTCTCGTAGGGGTCGAGGGCAAGCTCGCTGAGGCGTGGGCGCTGGTCGGCTTGTGGCAGTACAACTTCGAGGCGTCGCAGACCGAGCGGCTCAACACCGGCATCCGGTACATGCCGGCGCCGGGACGGGCGTTGAGCGCCAGCTACCGCTATTCGCGCCAGAATTTCGATCCGCTCGCGGGGCCGATCGGCGACCAGTCGCAGATCAACCAGTTCGACCTCGCGGGGCAGTGGCCGGTCGCCGAGAACTGGACGCTGCTCGGCAGGTGGAACTTCTCGATCCTGAACCACAAGACGCTGGAGGCCGTGGCAGGCGTCGAGTACAATGGCGGCTGCTGGGTGCTGCGGGTGGTCGGCCAGCGGCTGACCACGACGACCCAGACGGCCACCAACTCGGTGTACCTGCAGCTCGAGCTCAACGGGCTCGCGCGGTTCGGCACGAGCCCGCTCGATCTGCTTCGTCGCAGCGTGCCCGGCTACGTCAGGACGAACGATCCGACGGTGTCGCCACGCGATCGCACCCTCGATTCCTTCCCGGAATTCTAGACGCCATGCCTTTCCGCTTCCGTTCCGCCCTGGCCGCGCTGGTCGCGAGCTTCGCCGCCGCGGTCGCGTCCGCCCAGGCCCCGACCCCGGCCCCGGCGACGCCGGCCGCACCGCGCGCGCAGGCGCCGCGCCCCGCGCCGGCGGCCGTGTCCCGCACGCCGTCGCTCGATCGCACGGTGCTTCTCGACCGCGTCGTCGCCATCGTCGACGACGAGGCGCTCACGCAGTACGAGGTCGACGACCAGAAGAAGACGGCGCTCGCGCAGATGAAGTCGCGGAACGTGACGCCCCCGCCCACCGACGTGCTCGACAAGCAGGTGCTCGACCGGCTCATCACCGAGCGGGCGGTGCTGCACTTCGCGAAGGAGAGCGGCGTCCGCGTCGACGACACTCAGGTCGAGCGGACGATCCTGCGGATCGCGCAGGACAACAAGATGACCGCCGACGAGTTCCGGCGCGCGCTCGGGCGCGAGGGCATCAGCTACGACAAGTACCGGGAGGACATCCGGAAGGAAATCGTCATCCAGCGGCTGCGCGAGCGCGAGGTCGAGCAGCGCATCTCGGTCAGCGACGCCGAGGTCGACGCGTTCCTCGCGTCGCAGAACGCGCAGGCGGACGGCGACGTCGAGTACCGGATCTCGCACATCCTGGTGCTCGTCCCCGAGCGGGCCACGCCGGAGCAGATCGACGCGAAGCGGAAACGCGCCGAAGACGCGCTCAAGCAGGTCAAGGACGGCACGGATTTCGCCCAGGTTGCCGCCGGCTTCTCGGACGCGCAGGACGCGCTGCAGGGCGGCTCGCTCGGCTGGCGCACGCCGGCGCGGATGCCGGCCGTGTTCGCCGAGTCCGTCCGCAAGATGCAGCCGGGCGACGTGTCGGACGTGCTGCGCACGGCGAGCGGCTTCCACATCGTGAAGCTGCAGGAGACGCGCAACCGCAACGCGCCGACCGTCGTCGAGCAGACGCACGTCCGCCACATCCTGATCAAGGTGAACGAGATCGTCTCCGAATCCGAGGCCAAGGCGAGGATCGACCGGATCCGCGACCGGATCGAGACCGGTGCGAAATTCGAGGATCAGGCGAAGCTCAACTCCGAGGACGCGACGTCCGCCAAGGGCGGCGACCTCGGCTGGATCTCGCCGGGCGACACGGTGCCCGATTTCGAGGCGGCGATGAACAAGCTCAAGATCGGCGAGGTGTCGCAGCCGGTGCGCACGCAGTTCGGCTGGCACCTGATCCAGGTGAGCGAGCGGCGCACGCAGGACATCACCGCGGAGCGCAAGCGCGAGCAGGCGCGGCTCGCGCTCCGGCAGCGCAAGTCGGACGAGGCGTTCCAGGACTGGCTGCGGCAGATGCGCGACCGCGCCTACGTCGAGATCAAGCCGCTCGAGAACTGAGCGACGGGCGGGCGCGTCCGCGCCATCAGCATCTCGGCATCGCCCTGCGCGGTGCGGATGCTCCGCACGAGTGCGAAGCCGGCCTTGGCGAACGCGCGCAGCGACGCGGTGTTGTCGGCGCGCGGCGTCGCGACGCAGCAGTCCGCGTCCGAGGACGGGAACACGAGCTCCGAGACCGCCGCGGCGATCACGCGGGGCCCGAGCCCGCGCCCCGTGTACTCGACCTCGCCGATGAGGACGTCGATCGCCATCGCGCGCTCGAAATCGCCGACGAGGGCCGCGTAGTCGGGAAAGTCGGCGACGCGGTACACCTGCACGTAGCCGAGCGGTCGCCCGGCGACCGACGCGATGTAGCCGCGCACCGGCACCGTGCCCGCGATGCGCGGACCGTACTTCACCGCGACATCCCCGGGAGTCGTGTGCACGCGCGAGTATCCGGCGATCACGTGGGGCGCGTTGAGCCACGCGTGGAGCAGCGGCAGGTCGGCTTCCGCAAGGGGCGCGAAGGTCACGCGGGCGGGATTGCCGGCCACCGGCGCGGTGCTCGGCAGAACCGCGCTCACGGCGCAGCCTCCCGCGCGCTCACGCCGCCGCTCCCGCCGGCGCGGCGAGCCGCTTGTCCATGACGGTGCACGCGAGGTGCACGCCCGGCGCGAGTTCGTGGCGGTCGATCGCGCGGCGCACGAACCCCATCGCCGCGTAGAACGGCGCCGAGTTGAGCGAGGCCTCGACGGTGAGCCCCGGAAGTCCGCGCGTCCGCGCGATGCGCTCGAGCTCCCCGAACAACGCGGCGCCGACGCCCCGCCGCGCGAAATCGGGATCGACGTAGATCGCCTCGACGACGCCTTCGTCGGGCTGGAGCTGGGCGAAGCCGACGATGCGCGGCGCAGCGGGCGACGGGATTTCGGCAACGACCACGGGCCGCGTGCGGATCGCCCGGACGTGGGCCTCGGGCCGCGAGCGTTCCGCCCACGCATCGAGCTCGTCCTCGCCGTAGTGCGAGGCTGCGGAGATGCGGATCGCGCGCGAGCGCACCGACCAGAGCGCCTGCGCGTCGCTCTCGCGAGCCGCGCGCAGCGTGAGGCGAGGCGGGTTCACGGGATTCCTGCGCCGCGGGCGCGCGTCGCGGCTATTCGGTCTGGTAGACGTACGGCGGCTGCGGCACCCGCCCCTGGTCCATCACCCTGCGCTCGTCGAGGTCGCGCGGCGCCTTGTCCCACCAGATGGCGCGGCCGCGACGCTGCTCGTCGACGATCTCGGGCTTCCGCTCGAGCAGCTCGCGGATGAACTTCGTGTGCTCGGAGACGTAGTGCCGCGACGGGAGGAACATGGGAGCGGTCGGGCCGGATCGCAGGGCGGGAAACGCGCGCTCATTCTAGCATCGCGGCGCGGCCGCGGCGCGGCGGCCGGCCGGCGACGATGTCGAAGCGGAGGAGCCGGCACTCGATGTCGCCGTTCATGAGCGGCGTCTTGCGCGACGGGCGGAGGCCGATCAGCGACGCGAGCTGCGGATCGCCGCTCAGGACCCACGCCGTCCAGCCCGCGAAGCGCTGCTTGAGCGCGTCGCCCAGCTTCGGATAGAACGCGGCCAGCGCGCGGGCGTCCTCGAGCCGCACGCCGTACGGGGGATTGGCGACGAGCGTGCCGCTCGGAGCGGGGGCCGCGCGAGCGAGGACGTCCTGCTGCTCGATCGCGATCCATGCGTCGACGCCCGCCGCCTTCGCGTTGCCGCGGCAGCGATCGACTGCGCGAACGTCGCGATCGCTCGCGAAGATCGCGGCCGTTGCGGGCGCGCCGCGGACGCGGTCGCGCGCGCGCTGGCGCAGCCGCTGCCACGTGGGTCCGTCGAACCACGCAAGCTTCTGGAAGCCGAACGTTCGCGCGAGCCCCGGCGCGCGGTCCGCCGCGAGCGCCGCCGCCTCGATCGCGATCGTGCCGCTGCCGCACATCGGGTCGAGGAACGGCGTTCCCGGCGTCCAGCCGGCGAGCGCGATCACGCCGGCGGCGAGGTTCTCGCGGAGCGGCGCCGCGTCGGGCTCGCGCCGCCAGCCGCGCTTGAACAGCGGCTCGCCCGAGGTGTCGAGATAGACCGTCGCCTCGCGCTCGGTCAGGTACGCGTGGACGCGGACGTCGGGGCGCTGCTTGTCGATCGACGGCCGGCGTCCGGCCTCGTCGCGGAAGCGGTCGCAGACCGCGTCCTTGACCTTGAGCGTCGCGAACTCGAGGCTCGCGAGCGGCGAGCGCGTCGCCGTGACGTCGACGCGCAGCGTGCGGTCGACGCGGAAGCGCCGGGGCCAGTCGACGTCGCGCACGAGGCGATAGAGCTCCGCTTCGCTGCGGCACGGCGCGTGCGCGACGCGCCACAGGACCCGGCTCGCGAGACGCGACTCGAGATTCGCGCGGAGCGCGAGATCGAGCGGTCCTGCGAAGCCGACGCCGCCCTCGGCCGGCGCGATGTCGACGGCGTCCTGCGCGTGCAGCTCCGCCGCGAGCGGCGCCTCGAGCCCGCGCGGGCAGGGGGCGAAGAAGCGCTCCGTCACCGCAGCAGCCGGCGGCGGGTCAGCACGAGCGCGACGAAGTAGGCAGCCGCCGAGTACGCGGCGATCACCGCGACGTGAAGCGGGATCGCGCCGGGGACGCGGCCCATGAGCAGAGGGCGCGCGAGGT
>DASQBO010000051.1:0-3784 GCA_035635175.1 Casimicrobiaceae bacterium
CGATGAGCCCCGCGATCAGCGCCAGCGCAACGAGGCGCACCCAGCGGCGGCGCGCGCGCGGCGCGGCGACGACCGGCGCCGCGCCGACCTTCGCGGCGACGGCGTCCGTGAACCGCCCGAAGAAATCGTCGGCGAGCTTCTGCGCGGCGCCGTCCACGAGCCGCGAGCCGATCTGCGCGATCTTGCCCCCCACCTGCGCCGTCACTGCGTACGACAGCGTCGTCGCCGCGCCGTTCTCGGCCGGCGCGAGCGCGACCTTCGCCTGGCCCTTCGCGAAGCCGGCCGCCCCACCCTGCCCGTCGAACGTGAGCGTGTAGCGGTGGGGCGGATCGAGCTCCGAGAGCTCGAGCCGGCCCGAGAATTTCGCCGCGACCGGCCCCACCTTTGCCGCCATCGCGATCCGGTACGCGTTCTCGCCGTCGGGAAGGATCGCGTCGCAGCCCGGGATGCAGCCGGTGAGCATCACGGGGTCGTTGAGCGCGGCCCAGACGATGTCGACCGGCGCCGGAACGATCCTCGTGCTCGTCATCTCCATCGTCGGCCTCCGCTCGCGCCCGACGCGCGCCCGACGCGACGGCTGCGCCCCGGCGCGCGGTCGAGCGCGGCGGCGAGCCCGGTCAGGCTGTCGAGGTTGTGCACGGGCAGGAAGTCGTCGACGAAGGGCAGCATCGCCTTGATCCCCGCCGGCCGCGCCTCGAACCCCTCGTAGCGGAGCAGCGGGTTGAGCCAAACGAGCCGCCGGCACGATTTCGCGAGACGCTCGGCCTGCGCCGCGAGGCCTTCGCCGCCCTCGGCATCGAGGCCGTCGCTGATCAGGAGGACGACGGCGTTCTGCCCGAGGAGCCGCCGCGACCACCGCCGGTTGAACTCGGCGAGGCAGCTGCCGATGCGCGTCCCGCCCGCCCAGTCCGCGACCGCCATCGTGACGCGGGCGAGCGCGACGTCGACGTCGCGGTGCTTCAGGTGCCGCGTGATGTTCGTGAGGCGCGTGCCGAACAGCAGCACGTGCACCCGGTCGCGATCGTTCGTGATCGCGTGCAGGAAGTGGAGCAGCATCCGCGCGTAGCGGTCCATCGAACCTGAGATGTCGCACAGCACGACGAGCGGCGGTGTCCGCCGCACCCGCCGCCGCCATGCGAGCGGCGCGAGGCGGCCGGCTGCGCCCGTCGCACGCCGTAGCGTCGCGCGCAGGTCCACGCGATGCCCGCGCGAGTCCGGCGTCGTTCGGCGCGTCGGCAGCTCCGGAAGCGGCAGCCGGAGATTGCACAGGAGCACGCGCACCGCCGCCAGCTCCTCGGTCGTCATCGTCTCGAAATCCTTGCGCTGCAGGACCTCGCGCGGCGACATCGTGAACGCCGCGTCGAGCACGACCTCGTCGTCGTCCGCCCGCGGCAGATCGGCCACCGGCGGCAGCATCGCCTGCGCGATCCGTGCCGGAAGCTCCGGCTCGGACGTCTCGCCGCCGCGTCCGAACACGGTGGGCAGGAGCGAAGCGATCAGCTTTTCGAGCAGCTTCGGATTGCGCCAGAAGAGATCGAACGCCTGCTCGAACACCGGCAGCTGCTCGTGGCGCGAGACGAGCACCGCGGCGAGCGCCGCGCGGAAGTCCTCGCGGTTCGCGAGGCCCACGGCCTCGACCGCCTCGAGCGCGGCGAGGGCCCGCGCGGGTCCGACGGGAAGCCCTGCCGCGCGCAGCACGCGCACGAAGTGGACGACGTTGTCGGCCAGCCGTCCGCGCGGCGCCAGCCCGACGCCGCCCGATCGCTGCAACGGCGCGAGACCCGGCGGGGGCGTCACAGCCGGACCCCCTCGACCTGCGCCTCGCGGACCAGCTGCGCCGCGATCTCCGGCGTGAGCGCGCCGACGTCGTCCTGGTACTTGAGCAGCACGCCCGCCGTGTCGGCGACCGTCTGCGGGTCGAGGGCGACGCGGTCGAGCGCGACCAGCGCCTCCGCCCAGTCGAGCGTCTCGGCAATGCCGGGCGCCTTGAACAGGTCCATCGTCCGCAGCCGCTGCGTGAAGGCGACGATCGAGCGCGCGAGCGACTCCGCGGCGCGCGGACACTTGCGGCGGACGATCGCGAGCTCGGTCGGCGCGTCGGGATAGCCGACCCAGTGGTAGAGGCAGCGGCGCTTGATCGCGTCGTGGATCTCGCGCGTGCGGTTCGACGTGACGACCACCACCGGCGGGGTCTTCGCGCGGACGGGCCCGAGCTCGGGAATGGTCACCTGGTATTCGGACAGGACCTCGAGGAGGTAGGCCTCGAAGGGTTCGTCGGTGCGATCGAGCTCGTCGATCAGGAGGACCGGCGCGACGCCGTCCTCCGGCGCGAGCGCCTCGAGCAGCGGCCGCTTGAGGAGGAACTGCGGCGTGAAGATGTCGTGCGTCAGCGTCGCCCGGTCGGCCTTGCCGGCAGACTCGGCGAGCCGGATCTCGATCATCTGCCGCGGATAATTCCACTCGTAGACGGCCGAAGCGATGTCGAGCCCTTCGTAGCACTGGAGCCGGACGAGCCTGCGGCCGAGCCCCGCGGCGAGCACCTTCGCGATCTCGGTCTTGCCCACCCCCGCCTCGCCTTCGAGGAACAGCGGTCGGCCCATCCGGAGCGCGAGAAATACGCTGGTGGCGAGCCTCCGGTCGGCCACGTAGTCATGGCGGTCGAGCAGCGCCAGGACGGCGTCGACGGTAGTGGGAAGCGCGGTGGTCATCAGGGGAGAAAAAAATGGGCGGCGCCCGGCGGGCGCCACCCATCAGCATAGCAAAACGCGACGTCAGCCCGCGGCGGCCACCGCACGCGCCGCCATCACGGCGACGAGGTGCGCGCGGTACTCGGGCGAGCCGTGCAGGTCGTTGCTGAGCCCCTTCGAATCGACCTTGACCGCGCGCGCGGCCTCGACCGTGAACGACTTCCCGAGCGCGTCCTCGAGCGGTCTGGAGCGGAACACCGCCGGCGCTGCGCCGGTCACGGCGACGCGGACGCCGGTTGCGGTCTGCGCGACGAAAACACCGGTCAGCGCGAAGCGCGAGGCGGGATTCGGGAACTTCGCGTAGCCCGCCTTGTTCGGGACCGGGAAGCTCACGGCGGTGATGATCTCGTCGCCCGCGAGCGCGGTCTCGTACATCCCCTTGAAGAAGTCGTCGGCCGCGATCTTCCGCTTGTTCGTGTGCACGGTCGCGCCGAGCCCGAGCACCGCCGCCGGCCAGTCCGCGGCCGGGTCGTTGTGCGCGATCGAGCCGCCGAGCGTGCCCATGTTGCGGACCTGGCGGTCGCCGATGCCGTGCGCGAGGGAAGCGAGCGCCGGGATCGCACCCTTGACGGTCGCCGACGTCGCGACCTCGGCGTGCCTCGCCATCGCGCCGATGACGAGCGCGTCGCCGTCCTTGCGGATGCCGCGAAGCTCGTTGATGCCGGAGAGGTCGACGAGGGTGCCCGGCTGCGCGAGCCGAAGCTTCATCGCACCCACGAGGCTCTGGCCGCCCGCGAGCGCCCGGCCCCCCGACTTGGCCAGCGCGGCCGCCGCCTCCGCGAGCGTCTTCGCGCGGGTGAGTTCGAATGCGTACATGCCGGTCTCCTTAAGCGGCCTTCGCCGAGCGGATCGCCTGCCACACGCGATGCGGCGTGGCCGGCATGTCGAGATACTTGACGCCCGCCGGCGCGAGCGCATCGTGGACCGCGTTCATGAACGCCGCCGGCGCGCCGATCGCGCCCGCCTCGCCGCAGCCCTTGGCGCCCAGCGGATTGTGCGTGCACGGCGTCACCTCCGTACCGACCTTGAACGACGGC
>DASQBO010000052.1:0-5221 GCA_035635175.1 Casimicrobiaceae bacterium
GTGGCGCACCAGCCGAACGCCCGGCGCGTCGACCGGCACCAGGATCATCGACTGCTGACGATGGCGATCCGGGTTCGACGGATCGGTCTTGCCCATGAAGATGAGGATCTTGCAGCGCGGATCCGGGCCACCCGTCGTCCACCACTTGCGGCCGTTGATGACGTAATGATCGCCGTCGCGGACGATCGCGGCTTCGATGTTCGTCGCGTCCGACGAGGCGACGGCCGGCTCGGTCATCGCGAAGCCGGAGCGAATCTTGCCTTCGAGCAGCGGCACGAGCCACTGCTTCTTCTGCTCCGCGGTGCCGTAGCGCACGAGCACTTCCATGTTGCCCGTGTCCGGGGCGTTGCAGTTGAAGGCCTCGGGAGCGATCCACGAGCGGCCCATGATTTCGCAGAGCGGCGCGTACTCGAGATTGGTGAGACCGGCGCCGAGGTCGGACTCGGGCAGGAACAGGTTCCACAGCCCCGCGGCGCGCGCCTTCGCCTTCAATTCCTCCATCACCTTCGTCGGCACCCACGCGTTGCCGCGCCGCCGGTTCGCCTCGACCTCGGCGGCGAACTCCGGCTCGGCCGGGTAGACGTTCTCGTCCATGAAGCGCGTCACGCGCGCGGCCAGATCCTTCACCTTCGGCGAATACGCGAAATCCATCTCGTCACTCCCTTCGATCCTGCGCCATCTGCCAAGCGATGTCGGCGACGACGCGCGCGCGGCCTCCCTGCTCGAGCGCGTTCGCGGAGGCCGCATTCCCCTGCAGCGCGCGCGCGAGCACGCCGTGCAGGATCGCGGCGATGCGGAACAGGTTGAAGATCAGGTAGAACTCCCAGTGCGGAATCGACGTGCGCCCCGTGCGCGCGCAGTAGGCCGCGACGTATTGCTCCTCCGAGGGGATGCCGAGCGCGGCGAAGTCGCAGCCCTTCAAGCCGCGGAACTCGCCTGGCGCGAGGCGCCAGACCATCGCGTGGTACGCGAAGTCGGAGAGCGGGTGACCGAGCGTGGCGAGCTCCCAGTCGAGCACCGCGAGCACGCGCGGCTCGGTCGGATGGAAGATCACGTTGTCGAGTCGGTAGTCGCCGTGCACGATCGACGTCTCGTCGCCCGGCGGCACGTGCCGCGGCAGCCAGCCGATGAGCGCGTCCATCGCGGGGATGCGCTCGGCGCCGGCCGCTTCGTACTGCTTCGACCAGCGCCCGATCTGCCGCTCGACGTATTGTCCGGGCTTGCCGAAGTCGGCGAGCCCGACCGAGGCGTAGTCGACCCGATGCAGCGTCGCCAGCACGCGGAGGAGCTCGTCGTAATGCGCCGTGCGCGCGGCCGGCGTCATGCCCGGCAGCGTGGGATCCCACAGCACGCGGCCCTCGACGTACTCCATCAGGTAGAACGCGGTGCCGATGACCGCCGGGTCGTCGCAAAGCGCGATCATCTTCGCGACCGGCACGCCGGTTCCGGCGAGCGCCGCCATCACGCGGTGCTCCCGGTCCACCGCGTGCGCGGATGGGAGGAGCTTGCCGGGAGGCTTGCGGCGGAGCACGTAGCGGCGGTCGCCCGCGGTCACGCGATACGTGGGATTCGATTGGCCGCCCTGGAACTGCTCGACTCCGAGCGGCCCCGCGAACGGCGCGACGCGCTCGCGGAGGAACTTGGCGAGTCCCGCTTCGTCGAACGGATGCGCCGGAGCGACGAGGCGCGCGCCGGGGTTCGCCGCGACACCCATCTTTCAGACGACCGTGACCCCGCCGTCGACGGCGATCGCCTGTCCGGTCACGTGCCGCGACGCTTCCGAGGCGAGGAACACGACGGCGCCCTTGAGATCCTCGTCCCCGCCGAGGCGGCCGAGCGGCGTCAGGGCGAGCACGTCCCGGTCGATCCGCTCGAGCGTGACCTTCGTCATTTTCGAGGGGAAGAATCCCGGGCAGACGGCGTTCACGTTGATGTTGTGCGGACCCCATTCCGCGGCGAGTGCGCGCGTGAGGTTCACGACCGCGCCCTTGCTCGCGTTGTACGCGACGGTGCGCATCTGCCACTGCGGCGGGTTGCCGAAGAGCCCCGCGATCGACGCGATGTTCACGATCTTGCCGCTGCGCCGCGGGATCATCGTGCGGCGTGCGACCTCGCGCGTCAGCCGGAACAGCGCGTCGAGGTTCAGGTTCATCACCTTGCGCCAGCCGTCGTCGGGATAATCCTCGGCCGGCGCCGCCCAGTTGCACCCGGCGTTGTTCACGAGGATGTCGATCCGGCCGTGGCGCGCGAGCACCGCATCGACGATCGCCGGAACCGCCTCGGCGAGCGCGAGGTCGGCGGCCACGGTCTGGCATCCGATCCGCATCGCCTCGAGATACGTGCGCGCCTGGTCGAGCTCGTCCTGTTTCCGCGCGGCGAGCGCGACGCTCGCGCCCATCTCGCCCAGGCCTTCCGCCATCTGCAGGCCGATCCCCCGCGACCCGCCGGTGACGAGCGCCACCTTGCCGCTCAGGTCCAGAAGCTGCCGTACGCTCACGTCGACCCCTTCACTTCACGCTCGTGCCGCGTGGCACGATATCATGCCGGTGCTCGTTGCCGGACGCCACCGCGTCCTTTATAGTCCCGGCGCGCCCCGCGCTGCCCGCCCTCCGCCGTCCCGTTTCCCGCTCATGTCGCTTCTCGTGCGGGCCCTCGGCCTGATTCCGCTCCCGCTGCTGTACATCTGGGGCTGGCTCGCGTTCGCGATCACGTTCTACCTCCTGCGCTGGCGGCGCGAGCAGGTCGAGCACGACGTCGCGCTGTCGCTGGCCGGGCGCTCGTCGGCGGAGCGGGCGCGCATCGTGCGTGATTCGTACCTCCACGGCGCGGACACCGTGATCGAGATGCTCTGGGGCTTCGGCGCAAGCGGTCGCGCGATCCTGCGCCGTGTCGTCTTCGAGAACCCCGAAGTCGTGCTCCGCCTCGCCGACGAGAAGAAGACCGTCGTGCTGCTCACGCCGCACTTCTGCAACTGGGAATGGCTGTTCCTCGCGGGCGGCGCGCGCTTCGGCTTCGCGATCGAGACGGTCTACCAGCCGCATCGGATCGCCTGGATCGACCGCTTCCTCGTCGCCGCGCGGTCGCGCTTCGGCGGGCGGCCGATTGCCCGCAAGGAATTCGTGTTCGAGCTCATGAACGCGTCCCCTGGCGCGCACGTCTATTCGCTGATCGCGGACCAGACGCCCAAGCGCCACGAGCGCAAGCACTGGACGACGTTCCTCGGTCGCGACACCGCGTTCTACACGGGCGCGGACCAGGTCACGCGCTTCCTCGACGCGACGGTGCTGTACGTCGCGATGCGCCGCGTGTCGCGCGGCCACTACACGGTCAAGGTCGAGATCCTGGCCGAGCCGCCGTTCGACACGGGGGGGCGCGAAGTGATCATGGAGAAGTTCGCGCGGCGCGCGGAGCAGGCGATCCTCGAGCACCCGGAGGATTTCCTGTGGCTGCAGAAGCGCTGGAAGTATCCGAGACCGGCCGATGAGTGAAGCCGTCGCGATCCCACAGCGCGACCGTGGCGATGAAGCCGTCGGGCACCGACACTGCGAGGAGCGTCCACCCTCCCGGGCGATAGGGTTCGGGCCCTTCGCGCAACGCGAGCCCGGGCGACAACCCGACGTCGATCCGGCGGAACGGCGCGGACAGGCCGTCGCCGGTCGCCTTGCTCATCGCTTCCTTGCAGGTCCAGTAGCGGAGGAAGCGCCGCGAGCGATCCGCCGGCGCGTGGGCTTCGAGGTCCGCCCGCTCGTCGACAGTGAGCACGCGGCGGGCGAGACGCTCGGCCGCGACGTCGCGGTCGGCGCGCTCGACGTCGACGCCGATGCGCACGGCTCGGCCGCGACGACGCAGCACGCCGATCAGCGCGACGCCCGCGGTGTGCGAGACGTTGAAGTCGATGTCCGCATCGCCGCCGGCGAGCTGCGGCCGGCCGCGCGCGCCGCGCGCGATCGCCACCGCGTGCGGCGCGGCGTCCAGCGTGCCGCCCAGCACGACGCGCAGCGACGCCCGCCCGGCGATCCAGCGCGCGCGCAGGCTGTCGCGGCCGAACCGTGCCGCCCGCGCGTGCTCGCCGGGGCTCAGCGTCGCCGCGAGACGGGGCAGGGCCTCCGCCGGCAGCTCGAGATCGCACCACCAGAGCGACACGCCGTCGGCGACGTTCGGCAACTCGCGCGGACGCACGCTGGCCACGCGTTCGTCGCGCGTCATTGACCGCCCGCGCGCCGCGGCCGCACGTCCATGCGCTTCATCTTCGGCCTTCTCTCCCGGATTCCGCTCGAAGGACTCTACGCCCTCGTTTCGCGCCCGTTCTTCGACTGGGGCTACCACCTCCTGCGCTGGCGCCGAAGGCTCGCCGCCGACAACATCGCGCGCTCGTTCCCGGAGCTCTCCGACGGCGAGCGCGCGGCGATCCTGAAGCAATCGTATCGCAACCTGGCGGACCTCGCGGCGGAGGTCATCTGGAGCTACGGCGCGACGCCCGCGCAGGTCCGCGAGCGCGTCACCGTCGAGAATCCGGAGGTCGTGCTCGAGCGAACGCGGGCGGGCCAGTCGGTGCTGCTGATGACCGCGCACTTCTGCAACTGGGAGTGGCAGGTTCTGGCCGGGAACACGTGGCTCGACGAGCCGATGGCGCCGGTCTACAAGCCGCAGCGCCTCCGCGCGATCGACCGCTTCCTGGTCGAGGCGCGCGGCCGGTTCGGGGGAACGCCGATCCCGCACACGGCGCTCGCGCGCGAGCTCCTGCGCCGCAGGAGCGAGACGCACGTCTACGCGATCGTCGCCGACCAGACGCCGACGCACGACGAGCTCAAGTACTGGACCACGTTCCTGCACCAGGACTCGGCGTTCTTCGTCGGCGCCGACGCGATCGCGCGGATCCTCAAGGCGGCCGTGGTGTTCGTCGCAATGCGCCGAGTCGGCCGCGGGCGCTACACGATGCGCGTGTCGGTGATCGCCGAGCCGCCCTACGAGCGCGGCGCCGACACCGAGGTCATCGAGCGCTACGTGCGCGCACTCGAAGCGGAGATCCGCGCGAGCCCCGCCGACTGGCTGTGGATCCACCGCAAGTGGAAGTATCCGAAGCCCGCGGGAGACGGCGGATCCTAGCCGTCGGCAGCGTCGAAAAACTTTACATCCGAGAGAGCCGCCAAGGGCACGCGAATCCTATTATTAGTTAATATTCATCAGCTTGCTACTGATTGCTGCAGCTGGTTCGATTCTT
>DASQBO010000053.1:0-5770 GCA_035635175.1 Casimicrobiaceae bacterium
CTGACGGCGCCGCCCGTGACATCGCCGCCGCCGACCCGAGCCGATCCTGCAGCCCGAAGGCCGCCGCAGCCGTCCCCACCGGCCGTCGCGCCGATGCCCTCGACGCCACCCCCGCAGTCGATGTCGCGGGAGCGCGCTGGACCGCCTGCCGCGACGGCTCCGGTGACGCGCGGCGTACAGGCCGCACCGCCGCCCGCCGCGGTCGCGCCGCCCCAGTCGATGTCGCGGGAGCGCGCGGGGCCGCCTGCAGCGACGGCTCCGGTCACGCGCGGCGTTCAGGCCGCACCGCCGCCTCCGGCGGTCGTCGCGCCGGCGCCGCACGCGCAGGGCGGAGCGCCCGCGTCCCGAGAGGGGAACGCCGGGCGCGGCCAGGCCCACGGCGGCGAAGGGGCGAAGGGCGACCCGGGGCAGCCGCCGCCGGCGAAACCCTAGGGTGGACAGGCTCTAGGAAGCGACGAGCGCGAGGCGGCGGCCGCCGTCGATCAGCTTCACGCGGTCGCCGTCGTGGACGGTCGGCTGGCTGGTGTAGACGAAGGTGCGCTGCTGGCCGCTGTCCATCTTGATCACGACGTTCCACTGGCCCTTCGTGTTCTTCTTCTTCTCGACCTCGTTGCCGACGTAGGCGCCGCCGGCCGCGCCAGCGATCGTTGCGACCGTCTTGCCGGTCCCGCCGCCGATCTGGTGGCCGAGCACGCCGCCCAGCACGCCGCCGGCGACCATCCCGACGCCCGACGACGAGCCCTTGACCTCGACGAAGCGCACCGACTGCACGACGCCGCAGTCGGTGCACTTGGCGGCTGCCGGGGCTTGAGCCGGCGCCTGCGCGAGCGCGACGGACGCCAACATTGCCGCGGCGGCCGCGGCCAAGCGCGATGCGGAACGACTCATGGACATTCTCCGAAATTGACGTTCATCGAAGCACTATAGCAAAGGCGCGCCGCCGCTCTAGCGGCCGTCGGCGCGGATCTTTGCGTAGCTGCCGGGCGCCGCTTCGATCACCTTGAGCCGCCCCTTGCCCGGAATGCGCGCGGGAACGTCCTTGCCGCGGTGCGCGCCGAGCCACTTCGCCCAGTCGTTCCACCACGAGCCCTCGTGCTGCTTCGCGCCGGCGAGCCACGCATCCGCCGACGCCGGAACCTTGTCGTTGAGCCAGTAGCCGTACTTGTTCGCCGCGGGCGGGTTGATCATTCCGGCGATGTGCCCGGAGCCGGACAGCACGAAGCGCGCCTTGCCGCCGAGAGCCTGCGCGCCCGCGTAGGTCGCCTTCCACGGCGCGATGTGGTCTTCGATCGCCGAGGCGAAGTACGCGGGGACGGTCACCTTGGAGACGTCGATCGGCACGCCGGACAGCGTGATGCCGCCCGGCTCGCGCAGCAGGTTCTTCATGTACATGTTGCGCAGGTAGAAGCTGTGCATCGTCGCCGGCATCCGCGTCGCGTCCTGGTTCCAGTGCAGGAGGTCGAACGGGAACGGGTCGCGGCCCATCAGGTAGTTGTTGATCACGAACGACCAGATGAGGTCGTTCGCGCGCAGCATGTTGAACGTGGTCGCCATCTCGCTGCCCTCGAGATAGCCGCGCTCGGTCATCTTGCGCTCGAGCGAGGACACCTGGCCCTCGTCGATGAACACCTCGAGCTCGCCCGAGCGGTTGAAGTCGATCAGCGACGTCATGAACGTCGCGCTCGCGATCCGCGCGTCCTTCTTCGCCGCGAGGTAGGCGAGCGTCGCCGCGAGCAGCGTCCCGCCGAGGCAGTAGCCGACGGCGTTGACTTCGGTCTCGCCCGTCGCCTGCGCGATCGCGTCGAGCGCCGCCAGCGGTCCTTCCTGCAGGTAATCCTCGAAGTCCTTGTGCGCGAGCTTCTCGTCCGGGTTCACCCACGAGACCACGAACACGGTGATCCCCTGGTCGACCGTCCACTTGATGAGCGAATTCTTCTCGCGGAGGTCCATGATGTAGTACTTGTTGATCCACGGCGGGATCACGAGCACCGGCCGCTTCGCGACCTTCTTGGTCGACGGCTCGTACTGGATCAGCTGCATGAGCTCGTTCTGGTAGACGACCTGGCCCGGCGTCGTCGCGATGTTCACGCCGAGCTCGAAGGCCTTCGTGTCGGTCATCGAGATCTTGAGCCGGCCGTTGCCGCGCTCGATGTCGTCGAGCAGGTTGTTGAGCCCGCGGACGAGGTTCTGGCCGCCGCTCGCGATCGTCTCGCGGAACACTTCCGGGTTGGTCAGCGCGAAGTTCGACGGCGCGAGCGCGTCGATGTACTGGCGGGTGAAGAAGTCGACCTTCTTCTTCGTCGCCTCGTCGAGGCCCTCGACGCTCGCGACGGTCTCGTGCAGCCAGCGCGCGGCGATGAGGTAGCCCTGCTTGATGTAGTCGAACAGGAAGTGCTCCTCCCAGTCCTCGTGGCGGAACCGCTTGTCGCCCTGCTTCGGCGCCGCGACAGGCTCCGCCGGCGCGCCCAGGAGCCTGAGCGTCGACGCCTGCCAAAGGTTCATGTAGTCCCACCAGAGGTTCATCTGCGTCTCGGCGAGCTTGTAGGGGTTCGCGAGCATCTTCGAGGCCATCTCCATGAAGGCCTTGCCGATGCCGAGCTCGTCGGTGACGAGCGACGCGCCGGCCTTCGCGTGGTGCGCGGCGAAGTCGCCGATCAGCTTCGCGCTCTTGTCCGCGGCGGCGGCGAGCGACTGCGCCAGGGCGACGGGGTCGTACCCCGTTGGCGAGGCTTCGGGAGCGGTCTTGGCGGGGGCGGTCATGGCGTCTCGTCTCTCTCGGGTGTCGCGGGCGTTAGCGAAGCGGCGGAGCGAAGCGGACGGCGCCATCGGCGGCGACGTCGCGCACGAGCCGCTCCGTGCGCCAAAGGCGGTGGAGATGGGCGATCGCTTCGCCGATCGCGAAATAGCGCTGCTGGAGGTCGAGCTCGCGGCGGAACAGCACCGGGACGACGTCGGCGGCGCTGACGGGACCGTCTGCGTCCGCAGCCGCGGCGGCGAGCTCGGACAGCCGCGCGTCGTGGTGCGCGCGGAGCTGCGCGACGCGCACCGGGATCCCGCGGAACGGCAGCCCGTGCGACGGCAGCACGAGCGTGTCGGGCGGCAGCGCCTCGAACGCCGCGAGCGAGTCGAGGAACCGGCCGAGCGGGTCGCCTTCGGGCTCGGGGGCCCAGACGCTGACGTTCGTGCTGATCTTGGGCAGGAGCATGTCGCCCGAGATCAGGATGCCGCGCTCGCGCGAGAAGAGCGACGCGTGCTCGGGCGAGTGGCCGTGTCCCTCGACCACGGTCCACGCGGTGCCGCCGAACGGGCGCATGTCACCGTCGAGGAGCCGCTCGAACGCGAGCGGAAGCTCCGGGACGCCGCGCGTGTACGGGTTCCCGCGCGCCTCGAACGCGGCGATGTGCTCGGCCGCCATGCCGTGCCGGCGAAAGAGCTCGATCGTCGGCGCGACGCCGTAGCCGCCGTGCTGGCCGGCGATCGCGTGCGCGGTGAGGAATTCCGCGTGGGTCATCGCGACGGGCGCGCCCGTGCGCGCGGACAGCCATTGCGCGTTGCCGACGTGGTCGGGATGACAGTGCGTCGCCACGATGCGGCCCAGCGGACGCTCGGCGAGCGCGCCGTCGAAATGCCGCTCCCAGAGCGCGCGCGTCGCGTCGTTGCCGTAGCCGCAATCGACGAGCGTGAACGCGTCGCCGTCGTCGAGGAGCCACAGGTTGATGTGGTCGAGCGCGAACGGCAGCGGCATCCGCAGCCAGTGGATCCGCGGCGCGACCTCGATCGTCGTCCCGGGCGCGGGCGGCGCCGGGAATGGGTAGTCGAGCACCGCGGGCATCGGGGCGGTCATGGCGTCATTGCAGTGAGCGGAATCGTCGCGCCCTCGCGGGCCCGCGCGGCGGCGTTCCGGAAAAGGGGTGCACCACGGCTATTGTGCAACGCAACATCCTCAGGGAATCGCCGGGGGCTGTCAAGCGGATATGGTATCGTGACCCGCTTCCCGAAGTCCGCCCGTCCCGATGTCCGCAAGCCACGTCCCGGCCCGCGCGAAGGCGGAGTCCGCCGCAGCGACGGGCCCCCGCAAGCCGCCGCCGGGAGCGGCGCCGACCTACACGATCTCCGCATTGGCGCAGGAATTCGCGCTGACGACGCGCGCGATCCGCTTCTACGAGGACGAGGGGCTCCTCGCGCCCGGGCGGCGGGGGCAAACGCGCGTCTACGGCGAGCGCGAGCGGACGCGCATCAAGCTGATCCTCCGCGGCAAGCGGCTGGGCCTCGCGCTCTCGGAGATCCGCGAGCTCTTCGACATCTACGCGGCCGAGGGCAACGAGCGGCCCCAGCTCGCGAAGTTCCTGCAGATGCTCGCCGACCGCCGCGCGATGCTCGTGCAGCAGCGCGAGGACATCGACGCGGTGCTCGCCGAGATCGGCGTGCTCGAACGCGACTGCCGCCGGCGGCTGAAGCCTGTGCGGGGCGGCGGGTAGCCCCGTCCTCCGGACGCCCAGGTTGACGTTTACGTAAACGTCACGTAGCATCGCCGATCCCCGGCTACCGGAATCGCACCTTGGTTCACGCCGCCCGTCCCGCTGCGCACGCCGGCCCCTGGAAGCCGCAGAACCCGGCCTTCGCGGAGAGGGTTCGCGCGAGCTTCGCCCGCCAGGGCGCGATGAAGACGCTCGGCGCGGAGCTCGCGGCGGTGGGGCCCGGCTACTGCGCGATCACGCTGGTGCCGCGCGCCGAGATCGCGCAGCAGCACGGGTACGTGCACGCGGGCGTCGTCGCCGCGATCGTCGACTCGGCCGGCGGCTACGCCGGCTTCTCGCTGTTTCCGGTCACGGCGTCGGTGCTGACGGTCGAGTTCAAGCTCAACCTGCTCGCGCCCGCAGAGGGCGAGCGGCTCGTCGCCGAGGGCTACGTCGTGAAGCCGGGCCGCACGCTCGCCGTGACGCGCGGCGAAGTTCACGCCGAGCACGGCGGCAGGCGCACGCTGGTCGCGCTCATGCAGCAGACGCTGATGCTGATGCACGGCAAGGACGAGTGAGCGAGCGGGGCGAAACCAGGGCCCGAAGGGCGCGCCCGCGAGCGATCGAGGCGGCCGACCCCGAGGCGATCGATCACGTTGCCAGCGGCCCGGAGGCCGCGGATCATTGAGCCACGCCATGGACATCCCCGCGCTCGACTTCCATCACGGCGAGACGATCGACATGCTGCGCGCGACCGTCCGGCAGTTCGCCGCCGACGAGATCGCGCCCCGGGCGGCGGAGATCGACCGATCGAACCACTTTCCGGCGGACCTCTGGCGCAAGATGGGCGACCTCGGACTCCTCGGCATCACCGTCGACGAGACGTACGGCGGCACGGCGATGGGGTACCTCGCGCACATCGTCGCGATGGAGGAGATCAGCCGCGCGTCGGCGTCGGTCGGCCTCTCCTACGGCGCGCACTCGAACCTCTGCGTGAACCAGATCCGGAGGAACGGCAGCGAGGCGCAGAAGCGGAAGTACCTGCCGAAGCTCGTGTCGGGCGAGCACGTCGGCGCGCTGGCGATGAGCGAACCGGGGTCGGGCTCCGACGTCGTCTCGATGCGGCTCCGCGCCGACCGCAAGGCCGACCGCTACGTCCTGACCGGCAGCAAGATGTGGATCACGAACGGCCCCGACGCGGACACGCTCGTCGTCTACGCGAAGACCGATCCGGGCGCCGGCCCGCGCGGCATCACCGCGTTCCTGATCGAGAAGGGGATGCCGGGATTCACGACGGCGCAGAAGCTCGACAA
>DASQBO010000054.1:0-2899 GCA_035635175.1 Casimicrobiaceae bacterium
TCCTCGCGAAGACGAAGACGCCGACCGACGCCGACATCGACGAAGCGATGAGCGGGAACCTCTGCCGGTGCGCGACGTACGTCCGCATCCGCGCCGCGATCCACGAAGCGGCGAAGTCGCTCGCCTAGGGCCCTAGGAGGACGCGATGAACCCGATGCGCATGCGCCCCGTCGGCACGCCGCCCGCGACCGGCCTCGACCGGCGCGAATTCCTGAAGGTCACCGCCGCCGCGGGAGCCGGACTCACGCTCGGCTTCTGGTCGGGGGCCGCCGCCGCGCAGGCGTCCGGACCCGGCAAGACCGTCGGCGCCGCTGCCGCCGGCGCGTTCGCGCCGAACGCGTTCCTCACGATCGGCACCGACAACACGGTGACGGTCTACGTGAAGCACCTCGAGATGGGCCAGGGCACGTACACCGGCCTGCCGACGCTCGTCGCCGAGGAACTCGACGCCGCGTGGTCGCAGATCCGCGCGGCCGGAGCGCCGGCCGACGCGAGCCGCTACGCCAACCTCTTCTGGGGCAACGCGCAGGGCACGGGCGGCTCGACGGCGCTCGCCAACTCGTTCGAGCAATACCGCCAGGCCGGCGCCGCCGCGCGCGCGATGCTCGTCGCCGCGGCGGCGAAGCAATGGAACGTGCCGGCCGACTCGATCCAGGTGAAGAACGGGGTCGTGTTCCACGCGAGCGGCAGGAAAGCGACGTTCGGCGCGCTCGCGCGCGCAGCCGCGGCGGAGCCCGTTCCGGCCAGCGTCAGGCTCAAGGACCCGAAGGACTACGTCTACATCGGCAAGCACGTCCCGCGCACCGACTCGAAGGCGAAATCGAACGGCACCGCGCAATTCACCCAGGACGTGAAGCTGCCGGACATGCTGACGGCCGTCGTCGCGCATTCGCCGCGCTTCGGCGCGCGCGTCAAGAGCTACGACGCGGCCGGCGCGACGAAGCTGCCGGGCGTGCGCTACGTCGTCGAGGTTCCGAACGGGATCGCGGTCGTCGCGACCTCGTTCTGGGCCGCGAAGACGGGACGCGACGCGCTCAGGATCGAGTGGGACGACGCGTCGGGATTCAAGCGGTCGTCGGACGACCTCATGGCGGAGTACCGGCGGCTCGCGGGCACGCCGGGCAAGGTCGCGCGCACCGAGGGCGACGCGGCGAAAGCAATCGCGGGTGCGGCGAGGAAGCTCGAGGCGACCTACGAGTTCCCCTATCTCGCGCACGCGCCGATGGAGCCGATGGACCTCGTGATCAGGCTCGGCGCGGACACCTGCGAGATCTGGAACGGCGAGCAGTTCCAGACGGGCGACCAGCACGCGGTCGCGCAGCTCGTGGGACTCAAGCCCGAGCAGGTGAAGCTCAACATGCTCTACGCCGGCGGCAGCTTCGGACGGCGCGCGAATCCTGCGGCGGACTACCTGATCGAGGCCGCGACGATCGCCAAGGCCATCGCGGCCAAGGGCGGGACGGGCCAGCCGGTGAAGCTCGTGTGGACGCGCGAGGACGACATGCGCGCGGGCTACTACCGGCCGGCGTACGTGCACGCGCTCAGCGCCGGCCTCGACGGCTCGGGCAACGTCGCCGGCTGGCAGCACCGCATCGTCGGGCAGTCGATCCTCGCAGGCACGCCGTTCGAGAAGGCGATGGTGAAGGACGGCATCGACGCCACGAGCGTCGAGGGCGCCTCGACGCTGCCGTACTCGATCGCGGACCTCGTCGTCGATCTGCACTCGCCGAACGTCGGCGTTCCGGTGCTCTGGTGGCGCTCGGTCGGATCGACGCACACGGCGTTCTCGACGGAGACGTTCATCGACGAGCTGGCGCAGTCCGCCGGCAAGGACCCGGTCGCCTTCCGCAGGGCGCTCCTCGGCAAGCACCCCCGCCATCTCCGCGTCCTCGAGCTGGCCGCGGCGAAGTCCGGCTGGGGCACGCCGCTCGCGCCCGGCAAGGCCGGCGAGAAGCGCGGCCGCGGCGTCGCGGTCCACGAGTCGTTCAATACCTTCGTCGCGCAGGTCGCCGAGGTCACCGTCGGCAAGGAGGGGACGTTCCGCGTCGATCGCGTCGTCTGCGCCGTCGACTGCGGCGTCGCCGTCAACCCGGACGTGATCCGCGCGCAGATGGAAGGCGGCATCGGCTTCGGGCTCTCCGCGGCGCTGTACGGGAAGATCACTCTCAAGGACGGCGTCGTCGAGCAGTCGAACTTCCACGACTACCGGGTGCTGCGGATCGACGAAATGCCGGCCGTGGAAGTGCACATCGTGCCGTCCGCCGAGAAGCCGTCGGGCGTCGGCGAGCCGGGCGTCCCCGTGATCGCACCCGCCGTCGCGAATGCGCTGGCGGCGGCCACCGGCCAACGGCTGCGGACGCTGCCGCTCAAGCTCGCCTGATCGGCCCGTGCACACGCCGCAGGGGTTCGCGCCCGGGCACGCGCTGCCTGCGACCGTCCTTCCCGACGCGCTCGCGTTCGCGTTCCGCGACGGCAAGGTGCTGGTTTCGGCAGACGCAGACGAGGCCGCGCGGCCGCGGATTCCGCGCTGGCGCGAGCTCGGCGCGATCGACCTCGCCGGCGCGACGCACTACCTCGGCGCGCTCGAAGGCGTCGACTGCGTCGCCGTCGGCCTTCCCCCCGACGCGCCGGAACCTCCGGGGTGGCGCTACGCGGGCCTCCGCTCGCTGTTCTTCGCGCTGCCGGAAGCGCTGCTCGCGCTCGCCGCGCGCGCGTTCCAGATCGTCGACTGGGACGAGACGCATCGGTTCTGCGGGCGGTGCGGCACGCCCACCCGCGCCAAGGCGGACGAGCGGGCGAAGGAATGCCCCGCGTGCGGGCTCGTCGCGTATCCGCGCGTGACGCCCGCGATGATGGTGCTCGTCACTCGCGGCCGCGAGATCCTGCTCGCGCGCGCGCA
>DASQBO010000055.1:0-5860 GCA_035635175.1 Casimicrobiaceae bacterium
GGTTGCGGATCTGGACCTGGGCGAGGACGGCGGGGGCGATCGTCGCGAGGCTCACGACGCCCTCCGTCCCCGCGGCCGCAGCCGCGTCAGCCACTCGAGCCGCTCGATGGCCTTGTCGGCGCCGACGAACTCCTCGACGAAGTCGTCGGCCGGCCGCTCGAGGATCGTCTCGGGCGTGTCGTACTGCGCGAGCCTTCCGCCCTCGCGCAGGATCGCGATGCGGTCGCCGATCTTGATCGCCTCGTCGATGTCGTGCGTGACGAACACGATCGTCTTCCGCAGGCCGTGCAGGATGCGCAGGAACTCGTCCTGCAGGTGCGCGCGCGTGATCGGGTCGATCGCGCCGAACGGCTCGTCCATCAGCATCACCGGCGGATCGGCGGCCAGCGCGCGGGCGACGCCCACGCGCTGCTTCTGGCCGCCCGAGAGCGCGCGCGGGAACCGGTCACGGTAGAGCGAGGGATCCATCCCCACGAGCGCGAGAAGCTCGTCGACGCGCGCGGAGATGCGGCGCTCGTCCCAGCCGAGAAGCTTCGGTACCGTGGCGACGTTCTCGGCGATCGTCCAGTGCGGGAAGAGCCCGATCTGCTGGATCACGTAGCCGATGTGCCGCCGCAGCGTCACCGGGTCGACGTCCATCACGTTGCGGCCGTTGACCGTGACGGTGCCCGAATCGGGCTCGATCATCCGGTTGACGATGCGCATCGTCGTGGTCTTGCCGCAGCCCGACGGCCCGATCAGCACGCAGACCTCGCCCGCCGGCACGGTGAGCGTGAGCCGGTCGACCGCCGGATGCGTCGCGCCCGGGAAGCGCTTCGTCAGCCCGGCGATCTCGATCACCGCAGCCCCGCGGGCGTGAGCCAGCGCTGCAGCGCGCCGAACAGCCGGTCGGCGCCGATCGCGAGCAGCGTGGCGGGGACGGCGCCGACCACCAGCTGCGGCAGCGCCATCATCGCGATGCCGGCGGTGATGAAGTCGCCGAGGCCGCCACCGCCGATGTAGGCGGCCAGCACGGCGCCCGAGATCACCTGAACGGCAGCCGTGCGGATCCCCGCGAAGATGACCGGCAGCGCGAGCGGGACCTCGACGCGGCGCACGATTTCGCCGCGGGTCATCCCCATCCCGCGGGCTGCGTCGACCACCTCGGGCTCGACTTGCCGGATCGCGGTGTACGCGTTGATGAGGATCGGCGGGAGCGCGAGCAGGACGAGCGCGAACAGGCTAGGCGCGAATCCGGTGCCGAGCAGCGGCATCACGAGCGCCAGCACGGCGAGCGAGGGCAGCGTGCGGCCGACGTTGGCGGCGGCGATCGCGAGCTGCGCGGCGCGCCGCGTGCCGGCGAGCGCGACGCCGACGGGAACGGCGAGCGCGATCGCGATGGCGAGCGCGGCGGACGACAGCGCGACATGCGTGCCCAGCGCGGCGAGGAACCGGTCGGGGTGCGCGACGACGAACCGCCAGGCTTCGACCAGCAGCATGCGCCGCTCGCGCTCAGCTCGCCCGGTGCCGCACGCGGCGCTCGACACGCGCGAGCGCCCAGTCGGCGACGACCGCCAACGCGCACGCGGCCAGCGCCCCGGTCCAGATCTTGGGCGGGTGGTCCGTCGAGATCCCGCTGAAGATGAGCGTCCCGAGGCCGCCCGCGTTCACGTAGGCGGCGACCACGGCGACGCTGATCACGGTCACCGTCGCGATGCGAAGCCCTGCGACGATGACCGGCAGCGCGAGCGGCAGCTCGATCCGGCGCAGGATCTCGCGCGCGCTCATCCCCATGCCCTTCGCCGCCTCGACGACGTCGGCAGGAACTTCGCGAATGCCGACCGCGACGTTGCGGACGAGGATCATGAGCGAGAAGGCGACCATGCAGATGATCGCGTTCGCGCGGCCCAGCCCGACGACGGGGATCAGGAGCGCGAGGAACGCGAGCGTCGGGATCGTGTAGAGCACGCCGCTGACGCCGAGCGCCCAGCGCAGCGCGCGCTCGTGGCGTGCGGCCCAGATGCCGACCACGAGCGAGATCGCGAACGCGATGCCGAGCGACGTGGCGGAGATGACGACGTGCTCCCACAGCGCGACGGCGACCTGGTCCCAGTTGCGGAGGAACCAGCTCATGGCGCGGGCGTCCTCACTCGCCCTTCTCGATCCATTGCGCGACGGACTCGAAGTCCGGCGCGAGCGGCCGGTCGTCGCCGAGGAGCTCTACGCGCGCGCGCACGCCCTCGTACATCCTTCGCGCGCCGGCGCCGAGCGTCGCGCGCACGTCCGGCGGGCGCAGGTCCACGGCCTGCGCGGCGATCACTGCCTCGATCGCGATCAGCGAGACGAGCCGCTCGCGGATCGCCGCGAGCTTGGCGACGCACGTCGGCGCCATCGTCGCGTGGTCCTCGATACCCTCGGACACGGGAAGGAAGTCGAGCGTCGCCGGATTGGCGAGGTGGCGGAGCTCGGTCGCGAGCGCGGTCAGCGGCTTCTGCGACGTCGCGAAGCCCGACTGCTGCGGGCCGCCGCGCGTGAGTTGCAGCGGGAGCCCGGACGTGGCGGGCGAGAGGTGCCGCAGGCACCGTTCGACGGCGAGCGTCGCAGACTGCGCGACCGCGAGCCCGAGCGCCTCGAGCGCGAGCGCGAGGCCCGGCACGTGGAAGTTTCCCGTCGAGAACACGCGGTCGCCGTCGGCGTCCACGAGCGGACTGTCCGCGGCCGCGTTGAGCTCGATCTCCACGTGGTCGACGGCGCGCGCGAGCGCATCGTGCAGCGCGCCATGCACCTGGGGCACGCAGCGGAACGACAGCGGGTCCTGCACGCGGCGCGCCGCGCCGGGCTTCGCGAGCGCGCTGCCCGCGAGCGCCACCAGGACCCGCGTCGCGGCCTCGGCCTGGCCCGGCGCGGGGCGCGCAGCCTGCGCGCGCGGGTCGAGCGGCGAGAGGTTGGCGCGGAACGCCTCGAAGGAGAGCGCGACGACGTCGGTGTGGACCGCGAGCACGCGCGCGAGATCGGAGAGCACGAGGCTCGCGTGACCGACGGTCGCCGCATTGGAGCTGATCAGCGCCAGGCCGTCCTTCGCCGCCAGGGCCACGGGCGCGAGCCCCGCCGCCGCGAGCGCCTGCGCGCCTCCGACGCGCGCCCCGTCGACGCGCGCCTCGCCTTCGCCGATCAGCACGAGCGCGACGTGCGCGAGCTGCGGCAGGTCCGACACGCCGATCGACCCGCGGCCGGGGACGTGCGGGACGATGCCGGCGTTGAGCATCGCCACGAGCGCCCGGAAGACCGCGAGCGAAACGCCGGACCCGCCGCGCGCCATGCCGGCCGCGCGGGTGAACATCGCGGCGCGCACGACATCGTCGCCGAGAGGAGGGCCGACGGCGACCGCGCGCGCGCGTACCGCGCGCACCTGGTAGAGCGCCTGCTCGCCCGGGGCGAGCGTCACGCCCGTGTTCGCGCCGAGCGCCGAGTTGAGCCCGTAGACCGGCGCATTGCCTTCCGCCGCGCGATCGACGACGGCGCGCGCGCGCTCGAGCCGCTGCACGACGCCGGGCCCGATCGCGACCGGCGCACGGTCGCGCGCGACGCGGAGGACGTGGCGGATGCCGACGCGGGAGTCGCCGAGGGTGACGGTGCGCCCGGCGGGGCGCGACGGTGCACGGCCCCCCCGTCCGCCGGCGGGGGGCGCGGTACCGGTTGCAGACACGAGGCTCCCTGTCTTACTTGACGACGCCCTTCGCCTTGAGGAAATCGCGGGCGACGTCCCTGGGCTCCATCTTCTCGCCGTCGACCTTGTAGTTCATCTCGGCCATGTTCGTCTCGTTGAGCATCGCGCTGACGCTGTTCAGGACCTCGGCGAGCTTCGGATTCGCGTCGAGCGCGTCCTTGCGCACGACGGGCGCGAGGTAGTACGGGGGCCACAGGTGCTTGTCGTCGTCGAGCCGCTTCAGCTTCATCGCGCTGATCATCCCGTCGGTCGAGTAGCCGTTGACGACGTCGATCTGCTTGTTGGCGAGCGCCTGGTAGCGGAGTCCGATCGCCATCTGCAGGTCTTCCTTGAACTCGATCCCGTACTTCGCCTTGAGCCCGGGCAGTCCGTCCTTGCGGTCGCGAAACTCGGGCCCGGCACCGAGCTTGAGCTCCTTCGACACCTTCGCGAGATCGGAGAGCGTCTCGAGCTTGTACTGCGCCGCCGTCTCGGGCCGCACCACCATGTTGTAGGTGTTGTTCAACGGCGCCTCGTTCAGCACGACGAGGCCCTTCGCCGCGTACTCGGCCTTCACCTTGTCGTAGACCGCCTTGCGGTCCGTCATCGGCTCGGCCTTCAGGACGGCGAGCAGCATCGTTCCCGTGTACTCCGGATAGAGGTCGATCTGCTTCTCCTCGAGCGCCTTGTGCGCGATCAGCGTGCCGCCGAGGTTGATCTTGCGCTCGACCTTGATCCCGGCGGCTTCGAGCGCCTGCGCATAGATCTCCGCGACGACGAACTGCTCGGTGAAATTCTTAGAGCCGACCTTCACCTGCGCGAGCGCGGGCGCGGCGCCGAGCGCGAGGGCGGCCGTCGCCGCGGCGAGCAGGCGGGCCATGCGGGTCTTGAGCATCGTGTCCTCCGGAGCGGGAAACGCAGGATTCTTCGCGGGAAGGGAGGGCGTGTCAATCGGCGGGCCGCTCACGCGAGGGCCGGATAGCCCTGCGCGTCGGCCGTTGCCGCATCGGCGACCAGGCGGTCGTAGGCGTCGGCGTCGACCGCGGCGAAGCCGTCGAGAAGCAGGGCCGACCGCGCCGCCGCGAGCGCCGAAGCGGCACCGACCTCGAGCAGTGCCGCGCGCAGGCGGCTCGCCACGCCCGCGTCGAGCGACGCCGCGCCGACGAGCGGCGGAATCGGCGTCGCCGGCGTGCGCGCGATCACGCGCAATCGCGCCGCGAGGCCCGGCTCGTGGGCGTGCAGGAGCGCGTGCGCGTAGCTGTCGAGCGGCCCCGCGTCCGCGCGCCCTTCGGCGACGGCCACCGCGACCTCCCGCGGCGTGACGAGCGGTCCCACCGTCGCCGCGAAGAGGGGGCCGCCGCGACGCTGCGCGTAGGGCGCGAGCAGGAGGCGCGGCGCCTGCCAGCCCGACTGCGAGTCGCGGTCCGTCCACGCGAAGCGTCCGCCGAAGACGTCCTCGATCCGCACGAAGCTCGCCGTGGCCGCGACGACGACGTCCGTCCAGTAGACGGCACGCTCGCCGTAGGGCGCCGGACTGGGCACGGGCGCCGCGAGCAACGTCGGCCGCCGCGCGGCGGTCGCGAACGGGTAGCCGCACATGAACGCGCACGCGAGGTCGGGCCGCGCCCAGAGCGCGGACAGCGGCTGCGGCGCCGGGTAGTCGAGCACCTCGCCGGCGATGCCGGCGCGCGCGAAAACCCACTCGAGAACGGCGCGCCACGCCGCCTGCGCGGCCGGGCCGACCGAGTACATCCGCGCGCTCCCGATCATCGCGGGGGCCGGCGCGCGTCACGCATAGCGCAGCCGGGTCCCGAGCCCCAGGCGCTTCGCCTTGTCGAGCATCGCGGCGCCGAGCGCGACGTCGGAGGTCGACAGCCCGCGATGCCAGAGGAGGATCGTCTCGTCGTCTCGCTCGCGGCCCGGCTTGCGCCCGGCGACGATCTCGCCCAGCTCGGCGTGAAGCGTCGCGGCGGTGAGCTTGCCGGCTTCGACGTGCGCGCGCAGGCTGCCGAACGGACCGGCCTTGCACTGTCCCCAGTCGTCGACGACGACCTTGTCCATCACGTCGGTCAGCGAGAGCTCGACCGCGCTCATCGTGCCGTACGGGACGACGAAGGCGCCGCGCGCGATCCACTCGGTGCGCAGGAGCGGCGCCGGCGCGTCGAGGCGCGAGGC
>DASQBO010000056.1:0-12449 GCA_035635175.1 Casimicrobiaceae bacterium
GTCCTCGACCATGTTGTAGTACTCGTAGCCCTGCTGGAAGATGTGCCCCGGCTTGTCGGTCCCGAGGTCGATCCCGTAGAGGCGGATCGTCGGGCAGTCCGTCGTGATGTGCGCGAGCGGATAGGGCGAGAAGGCGCCGACGTAGATCGTGTCGAAGTACGACGGCGCGAAGCGGACGTTGCGCGTGCCGTAGTTGCCGTAGCGCAGGATGCGCTCCATCGTCGCTTCCGGCGTGCCGACACCGGTCTCCTCGTAGACTCGCGTCACGACCTTGCGCTCGTCGGACGGCTCGAGGCCGGCCTGCGGGTTCCGCAGCCTGCGCTCGACGACGCGCGCGTTCAGCTCGTCGACCGCCGCGTGCAGTGCGGCGAGCACGACCGCCCCCATGTCGCGTCCGAGGTCGTCGAGCGGCTTCGGCGGCCGCGTGAACTGGTCCGTTTCGGTCGCGCGCGCGGCGGGCGCGCCGAGGCTCGCCGTCAGCGCGATCGCGAGCGCCACGAGGCCGGCGGCCGGCCGCAGCGTCATGCGCACGCCTTCCAGACTGCCGCCGCCACCGCCATCCGGCGTGCGGCCCGCGCTTCGGCCGGCGACGTGTCGAGTTGATGGATCGTGATCATCGGCGAGGACGCAGGCAAACTTCGTATTCTACGACGCCGGGCGGCCGCGTCGCGACGCTTCCCTTATACTGTCCGCTTCGTTGGGCTTCCGCCGCCGCCGATGAGTTCCGCCGGACAAGCGATGACCGTGCTGTTCGCCGACGTCGCGGGCAGCACGCGTCTGTACGAGCAGGTCGGCGACGTCCGCGCCCTCGCGACGATCGGCGAGTGCCTGGCGCTGGTGCGGGACGCGTCCGCCGGCCACGGCGGCCGCCTCGTCAAGACGATCGGCGACGAGGCGATGGTCGTGTTCGCGACCGCAGACCAGGCCGTGACCGCCGCCGGCGAGATCCAGCTCCGGATGAGCGAGTACGCGCGGGAGCGGCAGCTCAAGCTCACGCTGCGCGTCGGGCTTCACGCCGGCGAGACGATCGAATCGCAGAACGACGTCTTCGGCGACTGCGTCAACGTCGCCGCGCGCATGGTGGCGCTCGCCAAGGGCGGCCAGGTGATCCTGACGGCGGCGGCCGCCGACGCGCTGTCGCAGGAGCTGCGCGGCAAGGTGCGCGAGGTCGACGTCCTCACCGTCAAGGGGAAGGAGAAGGACATCGTCATCATGGAGCTCGTCTGGCAGGACACGGCCGAGCTCACGACGCTGACGACGCGCCCCAAGCTGCGCGCCGCGCGGCTCGAGCTCGTGCACGGCACTCGGGCGATCGGGCTCGGGCTCGCGACGATGGCGGTGGCGATCGGCCGCGACGCGCAGAACGACATCGTGATCGCCGACCGGCTCGCGTCGAGGATGCACGCGCGGATCGAGCGCCGCCGCGACAAGTTCGTGCTCGTCGACCAGAGCTCTAACGGCACCTTCGTGACGGTCGATGGCGAAGGCGAGGTTCACCTTCGCCGCGAGGAGCTGATGCTGCGCGGCCGCGGCCGCATCAGCTTCGGACACCCCTACGCGGCCGACCCGTCGGAGACGGTCGACTGGGTGTTCGTCCCGGGCGACTGAGCGAGAAACCCGAGGACGGACCGTCTCTCAGGTCGTCAGCTTCCTGAGCGCCCCGGGGTCGCGGATCACGCTCTTCTGGCGCTCGGGCGGCGCCGCGTAGAGACCGGCAGGCGGGTTGGACTCGAGCCGCGAGAGGACCGCGCTGCTCGTGCAGGCCTTGTCGAAGGCGACCGAGACGGTGTCGCCCGCGACGCTGCCGAGCGTGAAGCACGTCTGGCCGAGCTTCGCGTTGAGCGGCTTCAGGATCCCGGCCGAGACGATGTCGCCGACGGGTTCGCTGCCTGCGAGCTGTACGTCGTAGACGCGCGGCTTCGCGAGCGCCCGCGGCGCCGCGGCGATCACGAGAGGGATGCCGAGGAGCTCGCGGCCGAGCGCGTCCCCGGTCGCCGCGTCCGGGAGGCCGTCGACGGCGAGCGCGACCTTGCGGCTCGTCACGTTCGCGTGCTGCAGGAAGAAGTCGCGCGAGAACTCGTCCGCGATCTTCGTGCCGATCGCCTTCAGCGCCTCTTCCTCGCTGTTCCAGGTGCCGAGGTTCGAGGGCAGCGCGGTGTTGAAGTAGATCTCCTCGCCCGTCGCGGCGTCGGTGCACTTGACGGTCCATGACGTCAGCGCGTACTTGGTGATCGGCAGCCCCGACGCCTCGAGCCGCGCCTGGAGCTTCTTCACCTTGGCTTCCCCGCTCACGGCGAAGTCGGCACCCGCCTTGCCCTCGGGCGCGCCCTCGGCCCAGGTGCGGAAGCCGAACGACTTGATGCGCTCCTTGAGCAGGTTCTCGGCGACGGGCGACGGCCGCGGCGGCGCGTCGGGTTGCTCCGCGTCGCGCACGGTGACCTGTACCGAGACCTTGGGGTCGCCGTTCGCGCGGATGATCTCGACGCGCTCCTCGCGCGTCATCTGGTTCAGCGACTTCTGCAGCGCCTTGACGTTGACGACCGCCTCGGTGGTGACCGCCATGAGGCCGTCCTTGCCGACCCGCGGCTCGCTCTCGCGCACGACCATGTCGATGTACGCGCCGCTGTTCGCGAGAAGCTTCGTCTTGAGCAGGTCGTAGTGCTGCGCGAGCGACTTCGCGTCGACGAGGAGCCCGAGGGCCTTGGCGACGACCTGGCTCTTGGCGTCGGCGCGGGCCTCGTCCTGCTGCTGCGCGGTGTCGCCCTTGAACCGGGGATCGGCCGGGTCGACGAGGCCGACCGCGGATATCGTGATCGTGCCCGGCGGGGTGGCGGGGGCGGCGGCCGGCGCGGCCTTGGGCGGCGCGGGCGGTGGCCCGACGGGCGCGGGTGCCGGCGATGGCGCGGCGACAGGCGCCTGCGCGGTGCGCGTCGCGTCCGGGCCGAAACGCTGGTAGGCGAACCACGCGCCGGCCAGGACTGCCACTGCCACGGCGACGACGACGATCGCCACCGCCGGGGAGCGCGCGGACGCGGCCGGCGCGCCTGCCGACGTGGCCGTCAGCGGGGGAGGGGGCGTCGCGCGGGGCGGGAGAGTCGCGGTCCGCGCCGCGGTGGCGTCGGGCGGCGAAGCGAGGACGGTCGCGTCGGTGCTTCCGGCGGGGACGCCTGGCAGCGTCGCGCCGGCGCCGCCGCTCGCGGCGGCCTGCGCCGCCGCCTGCATCGCGTCGATGAATTCGCGCGCCGTCTGGTAGCGCTCGTCGGCGTGCTTCGCGAGCGCCTTGCGCACGACGGCATCCATCACCGGCAGCACCTGGACGTTCAGCGACGACGGCGGCAGCGGGTCCTCCTTGAGCACCTTCTGCATCGTCGTCGTCGACGAGCCCGAGAACGGGCGCTCCCCGGTCAGGAACTGGTAGAGGATGACGCCCACCGAGAACAGGTCGGAGCGGCCGTCGACCGGCAGCCCGAGGATCTGCTCGGGCGACATGTACGACGGCGTGCCGAGCACGGTCCCCACCTGCGTCAGGTTCGACGCCTCGATGTGCGCGATGCCGAAGTCCGCGACCTTCACCGAGCCGTCGTCGAGCAGGAAGATGTTCGCGGGCTTGACGTCGCGGTGGACGACCCCCTGCCGGTGCGAGTAGTCGAGCGCGCCGAGGATCTGCCCCATGATGCGCACGATGTCCGCGATCCGGAACCGCTCGTTCGCCTCGAAGCACGCCTTGAGCTCGCGTCCCGCGACGAACTCCATCGCGATGTACCAGACGCCCGATTCCTCGCCGAAATCGTAGATCGACACGATGTTCGGATGGTTGAGCCGGCCCGCCGCCTGCGCCTCGCGGCGGAAGCGGTTGATCATCTGCGCCGAGTCCTCGTCGGTGAGCTGGTCCTTGCGGATCGTCTTGAGCGCGACGACGCGCTTGATCATCGGATCGTAGGCCTCGTACACGACGCCCATCGCGCCGCGTCCGATCTCGCGCCGGATCTCGTACTTGCCGATAGAGTCGATGTCGGGCATCGCGAATCGCATCCCGTCACCCCTGCGCAGGCGGGGGCTCAGTGTCGTGGCTGCGGATCGAAACGGAACGTCGCCGGTTCCCGCCTCCGCGGGAACGACAGGCAATCGGCGTTTCGGCTACTTGTATTTCTGGTCGATTTCCCAGACCGACTTCTGGACGAGCCGCTGCACCATCGTGTCGAGCGACACGCCGCCCTGCTGCGCCTGATTGACGCCGAGGAAGCCGGACGACGTCGCGCCGATCTCCATCTTCTCCTCGGTATAGCCCGTCGCGACCTGCTCCGTGGTCTCGGCGTTGATGATCTTGTAGCGCATGCCGATGACCCAGACGCTCGTCGCTTCTTCCGAGTGCGCGGAGCCGACCGCGGTGCCGCCGACGGCGCCCGCCGCGGCGCCGCCCCGCGAACCCGAGAACGCGCCGAGAAGGCCTGCCATCTGCCCGAGCGTGCGGCCGTCGAAACCTTGCTGCGCCGCTGCGACCTGCTCGGTCTTGAGGACGTCGAACTTGACCACGTACTTCGTCGCCTTGAGCTTGCCCATCTTCAGGAACTTGCGCGCCTGGTCCGGATCGCCGAGGTTGTAGGCGAGCTCGAACTCCTTGAGCAGCGGGCCCAGGTTCGAGCGCTCGAGCACGGTGAAGTTGGCGCTGGAGAGCTCGATCTCGCCGAAGTCCGCGATGTTGTTCGCGGTGAACTTCTGCAGGAACGTCGCGTTGTTGCTCTTGATCTCGCCGGGGATGACGACGAGCGCCGGCCCCTTCCTGCTTGCGTTCGTGTAGGTCACCGGCTGGTAGATCGTCTGGTCGGCCGCCGCGTTGGCCTTCTGCGAGGTCTCCTTGCCGGCGGTCGGTGAGGGGTTGCCCCAGCTCGGCTGCGCCGACGCCGTCATCGCGGCGGCGAGGAAAGCGGCGCCGAGCAGGGTCTGCAGCGTGGCGAGGCGTGCGCGTGGGCTCATGGCTGGTCCTCCGAGTGCGTCGATTCGAAGTGCTACTTCTGCGTGGCCTTGCGCGGCGCGGCGCCCGCGATCCGGCAGTAGTCCGAATAAAGCGTGGCGACCACCTCGTCGGCCTGCTCGTTGACGAGCGTCAGCGCCATCCGCGAGACGTCGGCGCCGGCGTACGACCCCGAGTGCGCGTCCGCCTCCGAGATGATCCTGCCGCCGCCGGTCAGCGTGAAGTGCATGTTCACCGTGACCTGGTTCACGGCCATCATCGGGTTGCGCGTCGCCTCGGACGTGATGAGCCCCTTGAGCGCGAAGCTCGCCCCGAGGCGCTGCGCCGCCGACATCATCGCGTCCTGGTCGTTCCTGAGGTACGCGTCGATCTCCGCCTGCGCGATCTGCCGGCGGATCTCCTCCGGCGTGTACGTGCGGAGCCCGACGCTCCGCAGCCGGCTGTTGATCGCGTCGAACACCGGGCCGTAATTCTGCTGCTGCGCCGCGATGTAGCCGTTCGACTGGCGCTCGCCGATCAGGACGACGATCTTCTTGTCCTTGATCGATGCGCGGCACGGCGTCGAGAGCTGCGCCGCGATGCGGCTCTGCCGCGCCTCCTGCTCCTGGCGCTCCGCGTCGTCCTCCTGCCCGAACTTGAAGCCCGGCTGCTGGGCGAGCGCGGCGCCGGACGCGAGCCAGGCGGCGAGCGCGAGCGCAGGAACGGGGTGCATAGGCAGTCTTTGGCCTCGTCCGACACCGTTGAAAAACTTGCAACCGGGAGGGTAGCCGATCGGGGAACGGAAATCCATATGGAATATTCGGCACGGGACTCGGTAGCGTGTAGGTTGTGGCCGACAGCCGACGTGCGGCGCGCCGACGGCGCGCGCGGCCGGTTGTCGCCGGCGCACGACGTTCGGGCCCGCGCCGTCAACCCGTTGAACTCGACTCGCGTTAGTGAGGTCACATCGGTCATGCACCCACCGGGAGGCATCATCATGCGTGCAACCATCGGAAGAGCAATCTCCGCAAGGTCCCTTGCCGCTGCGCTTGGCGTTGCGGCGGCGCTGGGCGCCGCAAGCGCCGCGGCGCAGCTCACCCTGTACGAGGGCGAGAACTTCCACGGCCGCTCGTTCACCGCGAGCGGACCGGTCTCGAATCTCGACGGCACCGGCTTCAACGATCGCGCGTCGTCGGCGATCGTCGAGCGCGGGCGCTGGGAGCTCTGCGAGCACGCCGACTTCGGCGGACGCTGCATCGTGCTCGAACGCGGCCAGTATCCGTCGCTCGGCTACGCGGGTCTCAACAACCAGGTCTCGTCGATGCGGCGGGTGAGCGGCCGCGCGGATTACGGCTACGCTCCGCCGCCTCCGCCCCCGGCGCAGCCGTATCCTTATTATCAACGCTCCGGCGAGACGCTCTATCAGGCGGACGTCGTCGCCGTGCGCGCCGTCGTCGGCCCGCCCGAGCAGCGTTGCTGGGTCGAGCAACAGCAGGTCACCTCCGGCGGCGGCCCCAACGTCGGCGGCGCGATCATCGGCGGCATCCTCGGCGGCGTGCTCGGACACCAGATCGGGAGCGGGCGGGGCAACGACGTCGCCACGGCGGTCGGCGCGGTCGCCGGCGCGGCGGTCGGGTCGAACGTCAACCGCGGCAGCCCGCAGACGTACTCGCAGGACGTGCAGCGCTGCGCGAGCGTGCCGGGATCGGCGCAGCCCGCGTACTGGGACGTCACGTACGTCTTCCGCGGCAACACGCATCGCGCGCAGCTCGCGTTCGCGCCGGGCCCGACGATCACCGTCAACGGTCGCGGCGAGCCCCGCGTCTGAACGTCCGGGCGCCGAAGGCGTTCGGAGCGCCGCGGCGGGAGTCCCCTCGGGAAAGCGCGCCGCCCTCGGGCGGCGCGTTCCGTTAAGGTCCCGCTAAGATTTCGCCTCCAGACTTCCGTCCGGTGATCTACGGACGGAGGTTGTCATGAACTGGAACGTGCTGGGGGCGGGCGCGCTCGCGCTGGGCGCCGCGACGAGCTCGCTTGCGGGTGCATCGACGCCCGCCACGATCGCCGCAGGGTACGAGTCGGAGGCGCGCCGGGCGTCGCCCGCGTTTGCGGGCCTGTCGGCCGCGCGCGGGGCGGAGCTCTTTCGTACGGTCCACGGCGATTGGAGCTGCGCTTCCTGCCACACGGCGGATCCGCGCAACCCGGGCCGGCACGCCCGCACCGGCAAGCCGATCGCGCCGCTGGCGCCCGCGGCCAACGCCGAGCGGTTCACGAGCGTCGCCACGGTCGAGAAGTGGTTCCGGCGCAATTGCAACGACGTCATCGGCCGCGAGTGCACGGCCCAGGAAAAGGGCGACGTCGTCGCGTATCTGATGCGGCTCGAGGCCGGGGGTGCGCGATGAACCGGGACACCCGACGCCGGATCTTCGACACGGCGGTGTGGCTCGGCGGCGCGTTCTTCCTGGCCGCGCTCGCCGTCGACGCGGCCGCCGGCGAGCGCTTCGCGTATACCGCGTCCGACCCCGCCTGGCGCAACGAGTGCGGCAGCTGTCACGTCGCCTATCCGCCGCAAATGCTGGCCGCGTCGTCGTGGCGGACGATCATGCAGGGGCTCGATCGCCACTTCGGCACCGACGCGAGCCTCGACGCCGCAACCGCGGCGCCGATCCTCGCCTTCCTCGAAGCCCATGCGGGCCCCGACGGAGGCAAGCGCGGCAGCGGCGGAGCGATGCGCATCACCGAGACGCGCTGGTTCCGGCACGAGCACGACGAGATCGCGGCGGCCGTGTGGAGCAGGAAAGAGGTCGGCAGCCGGGCCAATTGCGCCGCGTGCCACCGCGACGCCGACCGAGGGGATTTCAACGAGCGCACCGTGCGGGTGCCGCGCTGACGGAGATCGTCATGAACAGGACTAGAATTCTCGTATGGGACCTGCCGGTCAGGCTGTTCCACTGGCTGCTCGTCGCGACCTTCGCCGGCGCGTTCCTGACCGCCGAATCGGAGCGGGTGCGTGACATCCACGTTGCTCTGGGCTACACCTTCGCCGGCTTGCTCGCGTTCCGGATCGTCTGGGGCCTGGTCGGCAGCCGCTACGCGCGGTTCGCGTCGTTCGCCTTCGGCCCCCGCGCGGTGGTCGCCTATCTCAAGTCGCTCCTCGAGCGGCGGCCGGAGCACCACGTCGGCCACAATCCGGCAGGAGCGTGGGCGATCTTCGCGCTCATTGCGGGTGGCATCGCCGTGGGCGTCACCGGGCACATGGTCTACGCGGATGCGGGCGGACGCTGGCTCGAGGAGCTCCACGAAGGGGCCGCGAACGCGCTCCTCGCGCTTGCGATCGCGCACGTGGCCGGCGTCGTCATCGGCAGCCTCCTGCATCGCGAGAACCTCGTCGCAGCGATGGTGACGGGCTACAAGTCGGGACCCGCGAACGAGGGCATCGCGAAGCCTCGATGGCAGGCCGCCGTCGCGCTTCTCGCCGGGCTCGCGGCGGTGTGGACCGCGGGACCGCGGGTCGCGGCTCCGCCCGATGCGGGATCCGCGATCGGCGACGGGGGCCACGGCCGCGCGGAGCGCCACCACGACCGCCATCGCGGCCACGACGGCTAGGCGCCGGATGCGCATCCTCGTCGTCGAAGACGATCCGCTGCTGGGGGACGCCGTCCGGGCCGGCCTCCGGCAGCGCGGCTTCGACGTCGACTGGGTGCGCGACGGCATCGCCGCGGAGGTCGCGCTGCGGGCCCAGGAGTTTGCCGCGGTCGTGCTCGACCTGGGGCTGCCCCGGCTCGACGGCTTGCGCCTGCTCGAGAAGGAGCGCGCGAAGGGCAGCCGCGTTCCCGTGCTCGTGCTCACCGCGCGTGACGCGATCGGCGACCGCGTCAAGGGCTTCGACACCGGCGCGGACGACTACGTGGTCAAACCGGTCGACCTCGACGAGCTGGCGGCGCGGCTGCGCGCGCTCGTCCGCCGCGCGCGCGGCGATCCGGCGCCGGTCCTCGAGCAGGGCCCGCTGCGGCTCGATCCGGCGGCACGCACCGTCGTGTGGCGCGGACGGCCGGTCGAGCTGCAGGCGCGCGAGTTCAACCTGCTGCACGAACTCATGCTGAACGCGGGACGCGTGCTGTCGCGCGAGCAGATCGAGGCGCGCCTCTACGCTTGGGGCGAGGAAGTCGAGAGCAACGCCGTCGAGGTGCACGTCCATCACCTGCGCCGCAAGCTCGCGCCGGAGCTGATCCGCACCGTGCGGGGCGTGGGCTACGTGCTGCCGCGCGAGGCCGGGAATGCGTAGGACGGCGCGCCGGTCGATCCGCAGCGAGCTGCTCGTCGTCCTCCTCGTCGCCGTCGCCGGCGCGTGGATCGCGACGGCGGTCGTGAGCTACCTCGACGCCCGCCACGAGCTCGACGAGCTGCTCGACGCGCACCTCGCGCAGACCGCGTCGCTGCTCATGACCCAGGTCGGGCACGAGGGGGGCGAGATCGACGTCGAGCACTCGCCGCAGGTCCACCGCTACAGCCGGCGCGTCGCGTTCCAGTTCTGGGAGGGCGGGACCACGCTGCGGCTGCACTCGCAGAACGCGCCCAACGGGCTCCTCTCGCCGACGCTCGAGGGCTTCAGCGACGCGGAGGCCGGCGGCGCCTCGTGGCGCGTGTTCGGCAGCTGGGATCCCGAGCACCGCTATCTCGTGCAGGTGGGAGAGCGGCGCAACGCGCGCGAGGAGATCGTCGCCAAGATCGCTAAGAACATGCTGTGGCCGCTCCTCCTCGCGCTGCCGGCGCTCGGCGTGCTGATCTGGCTCGGCATTTACCGCGCCACGCGGCCGCTGCGGCGGCTCCACGGCGAGGTCGCCCGCCGTGCGCCCGACAACCTCGCGGCGCTCGATCCCGGCGACGCGCCGGCGGAAGTCGCGCCGCTGGTGGCGAGCCTCAACGCGCTGTTCGACCGCGTCCGCGCGTCGATCGAGAACGAGCGCCGCTTCACCGCCGACGCCGCGCACGAGCTGCGCACGCCGCTCGCGGCGCTCCGCGCGCAGGCGCAGGTCGCGCGGGGTGCACCGGACGAGGCCGAGCGCGTGCGGGCGCTCGACAACGTGATCGCGGGCTGCGATCGAGCGTCGCACCTGGTCGATCAGCTGCTCACGCTCGCGCGGCTCGAGCCCGAGGGCTTTCGCGCCGAGCGCGGGCCGTGCGATCTCGCCGGGGTGACGCGTCTCGCCGTGGCCGAGATCGCGCCTGCGGCGATCTCGCGTTCGATCGACGTCGATCTCGCGGCGCCCGCGCCGGTGAGCGTGATCGGCGACGCGCGGCTGCTTGCGATCCTGTTGCGCAACCTGCTCGACAATGCGGTGCGCTACGGCCGCCCCGGCACCAAGGTCAACGCGCAGGTCGGCGTGCGCGACGGGCACCCCTTCGTCGCGGTGGCGGACGACGGGCCGGGCGTCGGCGCGGACGAGCTCGCGAAGCTCGGCCGCCGCTTTCACCGGGTGCTCGGCACCGAGGCGTCGGGCACCGGCCTCGGGCTATCCATCGTCGAGCGCATCGCGCGGCTGCACGGGGCCACCGTGTCGTTCGCGGAGACCTCGCCGGGGGCGGGCCTGACGGTGACCGTGACGTTCGGCTGAACGACGACATTCGGGCCGCGCTCCGCCGATGCTGCCGGCGGGCGCGGCCCGGGTGCGATGCGTTGCGGCGGCGATCAGTCGTTCTGGATAGCGGGGCTGCGCCAGCCGATCTGGCGCGTCGCGGAATCGACCTTGAGCCGCGCGATCGCGCCCTGCGGCAAGCGAACGTCGACGTCGTAGTGCGGCGGCATGCCGTTCGTCGCATCGAGCTCCGCGACGAGCAACTCCCCCGGGATTGCGGAGGTCACCAACGCTGCCGCGTACACGAGGCTCGTCGATTCCGCGGCGAGCGGCGCCGCCTCACGCGACGCGACCTCGAACGTCGCCGCGTCGACGTCGAGCCGCGCCAGCCCGCTCGCGGGGAAGCGCATGTCGACGTGGTAGTGCGCGGGCCGGTCGCCGGCGTCGTCGAGGGCGATCGCGACGACCTTGCCCGGATAGCGCGCTTCGAGGAGCGTCACGGTTTCGCCGAGGCCCGCGACGGGACCGGCAGAGGTGCTGGCGGCGGCGGCGGTCGTTCCGGCGGCGGCCAGCGTGAACAGCAGGGTGCGAAGAGTCATGGCAAATCCTCCGTCTGACGTGCGCTGCGATCGGAAGCCCATGCCTCCGTGCCCGCGCGTGCCAGTGCAAGCTACGGGTGCCCGCTTAACGCAACCTTAACGGCGGACCGCGAGCCGCGCCGCGTCACGGTGATCACCATCCGCCCGGACGCCGCAGCGATCGGCTAACATGCCATGGAGGGGGACCCGACGAAGGTACATCGATCATGGACAAGCGCAAGCTCGGCAGCACGGGATTCGAGGTCGCGCCGCTCGCCTTCGGCGGCAACGTGTTCGGCTGGACGGCCGACGAGCCGACCTCGTTCGCGCTGCTCGACCGCTTCGTCGCCGCGGGCTTCAACCTGGTCGACACGGCGGACTCGTATTCGCGCTGGGTGAGCGGACACCAGGGCGGCGAATCCGAGACCATCATCGGCCGCTGGATCGGGCGGCGCCGTCGTCACGACGACGTGATCGTCGCGACGAAGGTCGGATCCGACATGGGGCAGGGCCACAAGGTGCTGCGCAAGGACTACATCCTGCAGGCGGCGGAGGCGTCGCTGCGGCGGCTCCGCGTCGAGCGCATCGACCTCTACCAGTCGCACTGGGACGACGAGAGCACGCCGTTCGAGGAGACGCTCGCGGCGTACGACCAGCTCATCCGGCAGGGCAAGGTCAAGGCGGTCGGCGCGTCGAACCTGACCGCGCCCCGCCTCGCGCAGGCGCTCGCCGCGGCGGACGCGCACGAGCTGCCGCGCTACGCGACGCTGCAGCCGCACTACAACCTCTACGAGCGGGCGACGTTCGAGGGCGAGCTGGAAGCTCTCTGCCTGCGCGAGCGCCTCGGCGTGATCCCGTACTTCTCGCTCGCCGCCGGCTTCCTCACCGGCAAGTACCGCTCGCCGGCCGACTTCGGCAAGAGCGCGCGCGGCGAGAGCATGAAGAAGTTCATGAACGAGCGCGGGATGCGGATACTCGACGCCCTCCAAGCGGTCGCGCTCCGGCTCGGCGCGACGCCGGCGCAGGTCGCGCTCGCGTGGCTCATGGCGCGGCCGGCGGTCACTGCGCCCATCGTCAGCGCGACGAGCGTCGCGCAGCTCGACGAGATCCTGCGCGCGGCGACGCTCCGTCTCGACGCCGACGCGACCGCGGCGCTCGATCGCGCGAGCGCCTGAGGTCGCGTCACGGCGCGCGACCGAGCAGCGCCTCACGCACCTCGGGCGGGCACGCCACCTTCGCGTAGTCGAGCAGCGTCTGCCCGCCCATCCGCTGCTCGGGGTCGGCGCCGAGGCTCACGAGTTGCGCGACGGCCGCGGCGACGCGCGCCGGCGCCACCTGCGGCAGACC
>DASQBO010000057.1:0-3297 GCA_035635175.1 Casimicrobiaceae bacterium
GCGACCGATCGCTATAATCGCCCGACGCGTCCGACCCTCCGTCGCTATCGAAGTCCGCTCTCACGTGCGCTCCTCGCGCCGCGCCCTCCTCGCGATCGCCGGCATCGCCGCGGCGATCGCGGTGGCGCTCTCGTTCTACGAGGTCGCGCCCGAGATCGCGAAGCGGAAGCCGCTGGCCGCGCCCGAGCGCGCGAAAGAGCTCGTGGCGCTCGTCCGGCCGGGTCCGGTCGTCTACTTCCCGGGACCCGACGGCAGCATTCAGGGCCTCGACGCCGACCTGCTTCGTCTCTACGCAGCCGAGCGCAAGCTGGCGCTGCGGTTCGTCGCGATCGACAACGTCGCCGACCTCCTCGCCGCGCTTGGCGGCGGCGACGCGCATCTCGGCGCGGGCGGACTTCTCCGCTCGGCCACGGACGGGCAGCGCGACGCTCCGGTCCCTGCCGCCGCGCCGGCGGAACCCGCGAAGCCGGACGCCCCCTCCCCCGCGACGATCGACTGGACGAGCGGCTACTACCTCGTTGAGCCGGTGCTCATCTACAACACGGACGGCTTCAAGCCGACGAGCTGGGACGACCTCGACGGCGAGACCGTCGCTTTCGCCGTGAATCCCGGCCAGGAGCGCGAGATCGAGGCGCTGCGCGCCGCGCACGCGTCGGTTCTCTGGGAGCCGATCGCGGATCCCTCGCCGGTCGAGCTCATCGCGCGCGTGTCCGAAGGCACTCTGAGCTACGCGATCGTCGGCTCCCTGGCTGCGGCGATCGCGCGCAACATCTACCTCGACTTCGACGTCGCCTTCACCGCCGGGTCCAAGCAGCCGCTCGCCTGGGCGGTGCCCGACACCTATCCCGGATTGCGCGACGACCTCGACCGCTTTCTCGCACGCGTGCAGCGCGACGGGACTCTCGAGCGCCTGATCGAGCGCTACGTGCCCGATGCGCGTGCGTTCCTCAGGCTCGACGCGAGCGGACTCATGGACCGGATGCGCAGCGTGCTCCCGCACTATGGGTCGCTCTTTCACGACGCGCAGGAGAAGACCGGCGTCGAGTGGCGGCTGCTTGCCGCGCTCGCCTTCCAGGAATCGAAGTGGGACCCGGGCGCGGAGAGCGAAACGGGGGTGCGCGGCCTCATGCAGCTGACCGAGGACACGGCGAAGCGGATGGGCGTCACCAACCTCCTCGATCCCGCGCAGAACGTCCTCGCGGGCGCGCGCTATCTCGCGGACCTGAAGAGGCGGCTTCCGGAGCGGATCCAGGAGCCCGACCGCACGTGGCTCGCGCTCGCCGCGTACAACATCGGTCTCGGCCACCTCGAGGACGCGCGCGTCCTCGCGCAGCGACAGGGGCTCGATCCCGACCACTGGACCAGCGTCAAGAAGGTGCTCCCGCTGCTCGCCCTGCCCGAGCACTACGAGCGCGCGAAGCTCGGTTACGCCCGCGGCGGGATGCCCGTCGCGTTCGTCGACCGCGTCCGCGGCTATTACGACGTGCTGCTCGCGCACCAGCCGCCGCTCGCGCCGCGGCTGCGCGCCTTCGCGGGCGCCGCGCCCGACCCGGCGCGCGATTCCCCGACGGCAGCGCGCTGAGCGCGGCCCGCGTCCATCGATGCATTAAAATGGCGGCATGTTCGCGTGCATTCGCGCCTTCGCGGTCGCCGTTGCGCTGACGGCGGCGACCGCCGCCGCCCAAACCCCGCGCACGGTGCTGCTAGAGGCGCTGACCTGGCCCGAGCTCCGCGAGCGGATCGCGCACGGCGCGACCACCGTCATCGTGCCCGTTGGCGGCACCGAGCAGAACGGCCCCCACATGGTGCTCGGCAAGCACAACGTGCGCGTTCGGTACCTCGCCGAGCGAGTCGCGACGGAGCTCGGCAACGCGATCGTCGCGCCGGTCGTGGCCTACGTGCCCGAAGGCGGCGTCGATCCGCCGACCGCGCACATGCGCTTTCCCGGCACCATCACCGTTCCCTCTAAGGTCTTCGAGGCCACGCTCGAATCGGCCGGGCGGAGCTTCCGGCTGCACGGCTTTCGCGACGTCGTCTTCCTCGGCGATCACGGCGGCTACCAGAAGGAATTGCGCGTGGCGGCGGACGCCCTCAACGGCGAATGGCGGGCGAGCGCGGTCCGCGCGCATGCGATCGCCGAGTACTATCGTGCGACCGAGGTCGCGTGGCCGGCGGCTTTGCGCGAGAAGGGTTATCGCAACGAAGAGATCGGCACGCACGCGGGGCTCGCGGACACGTCGCTCGCGCTCGCCGTCGATCCCGCCCTCGTGCGCACGGACAAGCTGCGCCCGGACGTCAGGCCGCTCGCGACCGAAGGCACGTACGGCGACCCGCGTCGCGCGAGCGCGGACCTCGGTCGCGTGGGCACCGACCTCATCGTCGCCGCGACGGTCGCCGCGATCCGCAAGGCCACCGCTCGCCCCTGAGCCTCTCCTCTCGCTCGCTTCGGAATTCCCCGTGATCCGCGTCCGACCGCACGCTGCGCTTCTCCTTGCCTCCGTCACGCTTGCGGCCGTCGTGGCCGCGCAGGGACCCGCCGCGCCGTCGGCCCCGGCGGTCGCCACCGTCCCCGGCATGCCGCCCGTGCCCGACCGGTCCAACCTCTACAGCGAGACGACGGCGGGCAAGGTCAGCGCCGCGGTCGCGGGGGATCTCCGCCGCGTCTACGTGCCGAACCTCCAATCGAACGACGTCTACGTGATCGACCCCGAGACGCTCGCCGTCGTCGACAGGTTCAGGGTCGGCCTCAATCCGCAGCACGTCGTGCCGTCGTGGGACATGCGCACGCTGTGGGTCGCGAACAACGCCGAGAACACGAAAGTCGGCAGCCTGACGCCCGTCGACCCGCGCACGGGCAAGCCGGGGAAGCCGATTCCGGTCGACGATCCCTACAACATGTACTTCTCGCCGGACGGCAAGTCGGCGATCGTCGTCGCCGAAGCGTTCAAGCGGCTCGACTTCCGCGATCCGAAGACGATGGCCCTGCAGTACTCGATCGACGTTCCCGGCTGCGGCGGCATCAACCACGCCGACTTCTCGATCGAGGGGCGCTTCGCGATCTTCACGTGCGAGTTCTCGGGCACGATCGCGAAGATCGACCTCGCCGAGCACAAGGTGCTGGGCTACATCCAGGTGCTCAAGCCGGGGCTGCCCACACAGGTCGTCAAGGGGATCGACGGGCGGGACGAAGTCGTCTGCACGACCTGGAAGGGGATGCCGCAGGACGTTCGCGTCTCGCCCGACGGCCGCACGTTCTACGTCGCCGACATGATGGCCGACGGCGTGCACGTCGTCGAC
>DASQBO010000058.1:0-2325 GCA_035635175.1 Casimicrobiaceae bacterium
GGCCCCGCGCGCTCTAATTCTCGCCGAACAGCGCGGTGACCAGCTCGCGCAGCCAGCGCGTCCCCGGATCGCCGGCGAAGCGCCACGACCAGTGGACGCTGACCTCGAACGCGGGCAGCCCGACGCGCGGCCGCCACACCGCGTAGTCGCCCAGCGCCTGAAACACGTCGGCGAGTCGCGCCGGCATCACGACGGCGAGATCGGTCGCCGCGAGGATCGGCGGCAGCACGAGGAAGTGCGGCATCGACAGCCGGATGTTGGCGGACAGCCCGAGCGCCTTCAGCGCCCGCGCCGTCGCGCCGTGCGAGCGCACGACCGCGTAGCGCAGGCGCGAGAGCGCGGCGCGAGTCGGCGCCCGCGTCGCCTCCGGATGTCCCGCCCGCATCAGGACGACGTAGTGCTCCGAGAGGAGCCGCGTGCGCTCGAACTCGGCGAGCGAGGGGATGTAGCCGAGCGCGAGGTCGATGCGGCCGCTCTCGAGCGCCGGGCCGATGTCGCCGTCGTCGAACTGGAACGTCTCGATCCGCACGTTGGGGGCGCTCCCGGCCAGCGCCTGCACGAGGCGGGGCAGGAAGATCGTCTCGCCGATGTCGCTCATGTGCAGGCGGAAAGTGCGATCCGACGCCGCCGGGTCGTAGCGCACGCCTTCCTGGATCGCGACGTCGAGCACGTGGAGCGCGTGGCGGACGGCCTCGGCGAGCCGGTCCGCCTTGGCCGTCGGCGCGACGCCGCGCTGCGTGCGCACGAAGAGCGGGTCGCGGTAGAGCCGGCGCAGGCGGGTGAGCGCGTGGCTCACCGTCGGCTGCGACACCCCCAGGCGCCCGGCGGCGCGGGTGACGCTCCCCTCCGCGTGCACCGCGTGGAAGGTCTGGAGCAGGTTCAGGTCGATGCCGCTGGTATTCATGAAATGAATGACCGATCGCAAGGCTATGCTATGGACAGATAATACGCCGGCGCATAGATTGGCGCGTCTGTAGCCGGAGAGCGGATGGAAGTCTCGTTTGCGAAGGAGGCGCGGCAGCTCAGGCTGGGGGACGGCGAGGTGTTCCACGGCGAGGGCATCCTCGCGATCACCAAGGCGCTCCTCCAGTCCGGCGTCGCGTACGTCGGCGGCTACCAGGGCGCGCCGGTGTCGCACCTCATGGACGTCCTCGTCCAGTCGAAGGACTACCTGGCCGAGCTCGGCGTCCACGTCGAGGCCTGCGCGAACGAGGCGTCCGCGGCGGCGATGCTCGGCGCGTCCATCCACTACCCGCTGCGCGGCGCCGTGACGTGGAAGTCGATCGTCGGCACCAACGTTGCCGCCGACGCGCTGTCGAACCTCGCGTCCCCGGGCGTCACCGGCGGAGCGCTCGTCGTGATCGGCGAGGACTACGGCGAGGGCGCGAGCGTGATCCAGGAGCGCACGCTCGCGTTCGCGCTCAAGTCGTCGCTGATCCTGCTCGATCCGCGTCCCGAGCTTGCGCACATGGTGCGGACGGTCGAGGCGGGCTTCGCGCTCTCGGAAGCCGCCAACACGCCGGTGCTCCTGCAGCTTAGGATCCGCGCGTGCCACGTGCGCGGGACGTTCGTCTGCAGGGACAACGTCGCGCCGGCCGCCTCCGCACGGCACCGGCTCGCGGAGCCGGCGCCGTTCGACTACGCCCGGCTGTCGCACCCGCCGTCGACGTTCCGGCACGAGAAGGTGAAGTCCGAGGACCGCCTGCCGGCGGCGCGTCGCTTCATCGCCGCGCACGGCCTCAACGAGCTGATCCGCGGCACGCGCGACGACCTCGGCATCGTCGTGCAGGGCGGGCTCCACAATTCGCTCGTCCGCGCGCTCGCGGAGCTGGGCCAGGCCGACGGGTTCGGCGCGACGGTGCCGTCGCTCTACGTCCTCAACGTCGCGTGCCCGCTCGTGCCCGACGAAGTGATCGCCTTCTGCGAGGGCAAGCGCGCGGTGCTGGTGGTCGAGGAGGGCCAGCCGGAATTCATCGAGCAGGAGATCGCGGCGATCCTGCGGCGGCACGGCAGCGCGACGGCGCTCCACGGCAAGGACCTGCTGCCGATGGCCGGGGAATACACGGTCGAAGTGATCGCCGGCGGTCTCGCGGCGTTTCTCGCGCGGCGCGCACCCGAGCTCGCGATCGCCGAGGGTCGCGCGTGGCTCGACGGCGTCGCCGCCCGCCGCGCCGCCGTCGCGCGCGAGCTCGCGGCGCCGCTGCCGGCGCGGCCGCCGCAGTTCTGCATCGGCTGTCCCGAGCGCCCGGTGTTCGCCGCCCTCAAGCTCCTGCAGCAGGAGACGGGACGGCTGCACATCGCCGCGGACATCGGCTGCCACTCGTT
>DASQBO010000059.1:0-5436 GCA_035635175.1 Casimicrobiaceae bacterium
GGAGACGGGGACGACGATCGACATCCAGGACGACGGCACCGTCACGATCGCGTCGGTCAATGCCGAGGCGTGCAACGTCGCCCGCAAGCGCATCGAGGACATCACCGCCGACGTCGAGGTCGGCCGGATCTACGAGGGCACGGTGCTGCGTCTCCTCGACTTCGGCGCGATCGTCCAGGTGCTGCCCGGCAAGGACGGCCTGCTCCACATCTCGCAGATCGCGAAGGAGCGCGTGAACCAGGTCTCCGACTACGTGAAGGAGGGTCAGGTGGTGCGCGTCAAGGTGCTCGAGGCCGACGACAAGGGCCGGCTGCGGCTGTCGATGAAGGCCGCGGCCGAGGAGGCCGCGCACGCGCCTGCACCGACGGAGACGACCCCCGCGCAGTGATCCGGCGGTCTTCCGCGAAGGGGCGCCTCCGGGCGCCCTTTTTTTTTCCTGCCGGGCCGCATTGCCACGCGGGGGCGTTGGTGGGAAGATTTCCCCCGGGGACGGGGCGCACGCCGCCGCCGTGGCGAGAGCGGCGCCAGGTCATGGGAGAGGGGCTCATGTCACGCACACGATTCGCGTTCGCCGCGCTGGTCGCGGCCGTCGTTCCGTTGTCCGCCGATGCCGCGACGGTGATCAATTTTCCGAACTTCGCCGACTGCTCGACGCTCCAGGTGAACGGCAACGCCGCGTGCACGAGCAACGTGCTGCGCGTCACGCCCGCGACCTTCGGCCAGAGCGGATCGGCGTTCTCCAAGACGCTGATCCCGCTCGGTGCAGGCAGCACGTTCAGCACGGTGTTCTCGTTCCAGATCACCGGCTCCGGCGGCGCCGCGGACGGTGATGGCCTCGGCGCCGACGGTCTCACGTTCACCGTGCAGCCGAACGCTTCGACGGCAGGCGGCGGGGGTGGCGGCATCGGGTACCAGGGCATTTTGAACAGCGTCGCGGTCGAGTTCGATACCTGGAACAACGGCGCAGGCGCCGGCGACCCCGACGGCAATCACGTCGGGGTCGACCTCAACGGCTCGGTGTTCTCGGTGGTCACGGCCAGCGTCGCCACGCGGATGAACAACGGCGCCGTCTGGTGGGCGTGGATCGACTACAACGGGACGGTGCTGGAGCTGCGGCTCAGCCCGACCAGCACGCGTCCCTCGTCGCCGACGCTCTCGTACGCAGTGAGTCTCGCCACGGTGCTCGGCGGGACGAGCGCCTACGTCGGTTTTACCTCGGGGACCGGCGCCGCGTTCGGCAATCACGACGTGCTGACCTGGCAGTTCGACAATTCGTTCAGCCCGTTCGGCGCCGCCCCCAATCCGGTGCCCACGCTGTCGCCCGCGTGGCTCGCCGCGATCCTGCTCGCCGTCGCCGGCGTGGGGGCGGCGGCGCTCCGCTCGCAACGGCACGGCTGACGCGCGCGCGATCGCGGGGCACGAAGGGACGCCGCAGCGTCCCCTTCTTCTTTCCGGCGCCCGTTTGGTGGAAGAATGCGGGGACGGCGAGCCGCTCGCCGGCCGGAGGCCGCATGACGAATTCCGCCACGCGCGTCGAGCGCGACACGTTCGGCCCGATCGAAGTGCCTGCGGACAGGCTGTGGGGGGCGCAGACGCAGCGCTCGCTGCGCCATTTCCGCATCTCCCGCGAGCGGATGCCCCCGGAGCTGATCCGCGCGCTGCTGCTCGTGAAGCGCGCCGCCGCGCAGGTGAACCTCAGGCTCGAGCGGATGGCGCCGAAGACGGCGCACGCGATCATCGCCGCCGCCGACGAAGCGATCGAGGGTCGCCACGCCGAGGAGTTTCCGCTCGCGGTCTGGCAGACGGGCTCGGGCACCCAGACCAACATGAACGTGAACGAGGTGCTCGCGAACCGCGCGTCCGAGATCCTCGGCGGCCCCCGCGGCGAGGGGCGTCTCGTGCACCCCAACGACGACGTCAACCGCGGCCAGTCGTCGAACGACGTGTTTCCGACCGCGATGAACGTCGCGGCGGCCGTCGCCGTGACGCAGTCGCTGCTGCCCGCGCTGCGCGCGCTGGGCGAGACGCTCGCCGCGAAGGCCGCGGCGTTCGCGGACGTCGTGAAGATCGGCCGCACGCACCTGCAGGACGCGACGCCGGTGACGCTTGGCCAGGAGTTCTCCGGCTACGTCGCGCAGCTCGCGCACGCCGAGCTGCACATCGAGGCCGCGCTGCCGCACGTGCTCGAGCTCGCGCAGGGCGGCACCGCGGTGGGCACCGGGCTCAATGCGCATCCGGAATTCGGCGCGCGGGTGGCCGCCGAGCTGGCGGCGACGACGGGGCTCCCTTTCGTCAGCGCTCCGAACAAGTTCGAGGCGATGGCCGCCGCCGACGCGCTCGTCAACCTGCACGGCGCGCTCAAGATGCTCGCCGCCGCGCTGTTCAAGGTCGCCAACGACGTCCGCTGGCTCGCGAGCGGACCGCGCTCGGGCCTGGGCGAGATCTCGATCCCGGAGAACGAGCCCGGCAGCTCCATCATGCCGGGGAAGGTCAACCCGACGCAGTGCGAGGCGCTGACGATGATCGCCGCGCAAGTGATGGGCAACGACGTCGCGGTGAACATCGGCGGGGCGTCCGGCAATTTCGAGCTCAACGTCTACCGTCCGCTCATCATCCACAACGTGCTGCAGAGCATCCGGCTGCTCGCCGACGGCAGCGCGAGCTTCGACCGCCACTGCGCGCGCGGCATCGAGCCGAACGCGGCGCGCATCGGGGAGCTCGTCGGGCGCTCTCTGATGCTGGTCACCGCGCTCGCGCCGCACATCGGCTACGACAAGGCCGCCGAGATCGCGAAGCGGGCGCATCGCGAGGGGACGACGCTGCGCGAGGCGGCGCTGGCGCTCGGCTACGTCGACGCCGCCGATTTCGACGCGTGGGTCAGGCCGGAGCGGATGGTCGGGCCCGGCGGCTAGGAGACTTCCCCGCGGGCGCGCCGCGGAAGGAGCAGGATCGCGCCGCGATTCGACCAGGAGAAGCACTTCGCCGCGGCCTCCGCCCACGGCAGCCAGACGTGCCGGAGGTGCTCGCGCGGATCGAGCCGCACCGGGACGCGCGTCGGAACCTCGAGCCCGAACACGTGCTCGGTGTTGTGCGTCGTGCCCGGCGCGTAGCGGTGGCGCCAGCGCGGGAAGATCTCGTACTCGTTGGTCGCGTTCCAGTCCAGGACGCCGCCGTAGCGACCTGCGTCGATCCCGGTCTCCTCGGCCAGCTCGCGCGCGGCGGTTTCGGCGAGCGTCTCGCCGGGCTCCCGGCTGCCCGTCACCGACTGCCAGTAGCCCGGCGCGTCGGCGCGCTCGATCAGGAGCACGTCGAGATCGCGGGTGTAGACGACGATCAGCGCCGAGACCGGGAGCTTGTGCGGCAAAACCGGGGCACCTAGCTCACGAACACCCAGAACGGCTTGTGCCGCTCGCGCCAGTAATCCGACGCCTCCGCGAGGATGTCCTCGAAGGTGGTCCAGTCGACGCCGTGAGCCTTGCGATAGCCGCCGGCGTGCGCGAGCGCGATCACGCAGCCGTTCGCGCCCACGCAGTCCGGGTCCTCGAGCGAGTCGGCGAGCGCGTCCCAGTTGCCGCCGAAGTGCTCGGGCAGCTTCAATCCCTTCGCCACCGCGGCGAGCAGCGCGGCCTTGCTGTCGGCGGTTCGCAAGTCCGCCGAGAAATATCTGAGCTTCGCCGCGGCGGCGGCCGCGGCGAGCGGCGGTGTGTCGCCGGACCAGGCGTGCACGCCCGAGAGTTCCAGGTCGTGGAGTTCGGGAACCTTCATTCGCGGATCCTCCGGAACGACTGGTAGTGGTCGGCGGTGTAGAAGCAGGCATCCGGCGCGCGCTTGGGCCCGCCGCACACGATCCGGCGCGGCCCGCGCGACTTCATTCCCGGCGTCGGCACCGTGTATTCGTGATAGTAGCCGCGCGGCTCGTCGGGCAGGATCCGCTCGCGGTTGCCGAAGACGACGCCGTCGCGGGCGTAAGGGAACGGCCCGCCGTGGCGGATCGCCGCGTTGACGTCGCGTGCCTCCGGCGGCAGGTCGGCGAGAGCGACCGAGGGAAGGGCCGCCGCCGGCGTGCGCGCGGCAGCCGGGAGGGCGACGGCGACCGCGAGCGCCGCCACCGCGAGCGCGGCGGCTGCGCGGGAGCGACGGATCCGAGCGGGCGACGACATGGTCGCGCCGGAGTCTACTTCAACTCACGCGAGCTTCACAGCGTCGCTGGGGCGGACCTTGATGTGCAGGTCGCGCAGCTGCTGCTCGGTGACCGGCGTCGGCGTGTCGATCAGCAGGTCCTGCCCGCGCTGCGTCTTCGGGAAGGCGATGACGTCGCGGATCTGGTCGACGCCGGCCATCATGGCGACCATCCGGTCGAAGCCGAACGCGATGCCGCCGTGCGGCGGCGCGCCGTAGGACAGCGCGTCGAGCAGGAAGCCGAACTTCTTCCGCTGGTCCTCGGGGCTGATCTTGAGCGACTCGAACACCCGCGCCTGCACGTCCTGCCGGTGGATCCGGACCGAGCCGCCACCGATCTCCCAGCCGTTCAGCACGACGTCGTACGCCTTGGCGAGCGCGCGGCCGGGGTCGGTCGCGAACAGCGCCTCGTGGCCCTCCTTCGGTGCGGTGAAGGGGTGGTGGCGCGCGCCCCAGGCCTTGCGCTCCTCGTCGTACTCGAACATCGGGAAGTCGACGACCCAAAGCGGCTTCCAGCCCTCGGTCGCGAACCCGCGGTCGTGGCCGACCTTCGCCCGGAGCGCGCCCAGCGCATCGTTGACGATCTTCTCGCGGTCGGCGCCGAAGAAGATCAGGTCGCCCGATTTCGCGCCCGTGCGCTCGAGGATCGCCTGCAGGACGTCGGGCGTGAGGAACTTGACGACCGGCGACTGCAGCCCTTCCTCGTTCGGCTTCGAGGCGTCGTTGACCTTGACGTAGGCGAGCCCGCCGGCGCCGTAGATCTTGACGAACGCCGCGCAGTCGTCGATCTCCTTGCGCGAGAGCGTCGCGCCGCCCGGGACGTTGAGCGCCGCGACGCGCCCATTCGGCAAGTCGGCGGCCGCGCGGAACACCTTGAAGTCGACGGTCTTCATCAGGTCGGTGAGCTCGGTCAGCTTGAGCGGCACCCGCAGGTCCGGCTTGTCCGAGCCGTAGTCGCGCATCGCGTCGGCGTACGTCATGATCGGGAACGGCGCCGGCAGCTCGACGCCGATCGCATCCCGGAACATCGCGCGCACGAGGCCCTCCATCATCTCGCGGATCTCGGGCTCGTCGAGGAAGGAGGTCTCGATGTCGATCTGCGTGAACTCCGGCTGGCGGTCGGCGCGCAGGTCCTCGTCGCGGAAGCACTTGACGATCTGGTAGTAGCGGTCGAAGCCCGCGATCATCAGCATCTGCTTGAAGAGCTGCGGCGACTGCGGCAGCGCGTAGAACTGGCCGTGGTGGATCCGCGACGGC
>DASQBO010000060.1:0-3335 GCA_035635175.1 Casimicrobiaceae bacterium
GGTGGATGGTGACGAGCGTCAGCGTGAAGCCGAGCGCCGTCTGCAGCGTGAGCATCGTGCCGACGTAAGACGGATCGGCGAGCTCGGCGATCGACGCCGAGAACTGCGCCGAGTCGGCGACGATGCTGATCCCCCACACGACGCACAACGCGACGAGGGCCCACGCCGGACCACCGAACAGGAGTCCGACCGACGCCGCGCAGCTGCCGCTCACCGCCATCGCGACGATCGTGAGCGTCGTCCGCCCGAGCCGGTCGGCGAGATAGCCCGCCGCGACGCAGCCGATCGCGCCCGACCCCACGGTGGCGAAGGCGGCGATCTTCGCCGCGGTCGCCGCGGTCCCTTGCGGCAGCGTGAGCGCGAAGCTCGCGTCCAGGAACACGCCGATCCACGCCCACATCGCGTAGAGCTCCCACATGTGGCCGAGATAGCCCATGTTCGCGAGGCGCAGCGGGACGTCGCGCCACGCGTTCAGCACGTAGTGCCGATCGAAGCGCGGCGCAGCGCTCCGGTTCGGCCCGATGCCGGCGAAGCCGATGAGCACCGCGGCCCCGAGCGCGCTCCCCGAAGCCATCGTCAGCGGCACGCGCCAGTCGATGCCTCCGATCGCGTTGAAGAGGTGGGGCGACGCCGACCCGAGCGTCAGCGCGCCGACGAGGATGCCGACCATGAGCCCCATGTCGCCCTTCGCCCACGTGGCGGCGAGCTTCATGCCAACCGGGTAGACGCCGGCCATGCAGGCGCCGGTGACCACCCGGAGCGCAGGCGCCACCGGGCCGGAGGGGTCGACGACGAGCAGCAGCGCGTTCGCGCCGGCGCCGATCGCGGCCGAGACCGCGAAGAAGCGCCGCGGGTCGAGCCGGTCGGCGAGCCCGAGGAGCGCGCTCGCGAGGCAGCCGATCACGAACCCCGCCTGAACCCCGCTCGTGAGCGCCGCCTTCGAGAAGTTCGAGAGGTGGAACTCCGCGGCGAGCGCCGGGATCACCGCCGACGCCGAGAACCACAGCGCCATCGCCGCCACCTGGCAAAGGGCGATGATCGCAACCGAGGCGGCCTTTGACTGCGCGAAACGATTCTCCACCGCGGCCTCTCAGGTCGTTGGGAGCGTGAGCTTTTCGTGCATCTCGTTTGCGGCCGCGCGCTCGTAGTACCGGATCAGCGGCGATTGCTCGCGGACCCAGCCCGAAAGCGCAAGCGCGAACACGACGTACGCTGCCGTCCCCAGGGAAAGAAGTCGCAGCGAGCGAGCGCCACGCGCCGCGACGTCGAGCACGGCGAAGCCCGCGAGCGGGAACAGCACGAGCAGCAGGACGGCCCCGAATCGCATCTCGACGGCGGTCCACGCGTACACCGCCCAATTCGCGCCGATCAGCGCGACCAGGACGAGCCACGGATCGCGCCTCCACGGAGCGGTCGCATCCCGCAGTCCCCGCCCGAGCAGGACGAGCCCCACGAGGCCGAGCGCGACCGCCGCGTGATTCACGATCCCGAGAGGCACTCGATACCACGGCCGAAGATCCCGGCTGTAGGTGAAGAGCAGGTCCTGGTCGGTCAGGTTGAACGTGTGGAGCGCGATCGTCGCGATGCCGCGCAGAGGGTAGGTCGCGTACCACGCGAGCGGCGCATTGTCGTCGAACGTCGTGCCGGGGAGCAGCGGGTTGTAATACGGAACCGGCGGCTCAGGCACCGGCGGAAGACCCGTCGCGTACTTGATGTACTGAACCCCCAGGCTTTGCTGCAGGAGTCCCACGTCGGCGGTGACGAACGGCGTCGCCCGCCCGTGGTAGGTTGCGTTGATCGCGACCTGCGGCGCGACGGGCAGCGCGAATCCAACCGCCGCGAGCGCCGCGAGTCGTGCCGCGCGGCCGAAGGACGGCCGCTGGCGGAACCACACGAGCGCGAGGCCGAACGCCCACGCCGCGACCAGGAATGCGTTGGCCGGCCGGACCATCAGCGCGAAGCCGGCGATCAGGCTGCCCGCGAGCACGGGCCACACGGCGAGTCCGTCGCGCCAGAGCCGGATCCAGCAACCCGCCGCCAGCACGAGTAGCGTGAGCGAGACGCTCTCGGTGAGGCTCTCGGGCAGGTAGATCAGGACGTACCCGTTGACGATCAGCCCGCAGAAGGCGACCCGCGCGGCCGTCGGACTCGTCGGCGCGAGCGCGCGGCGGAGGACGAGCGCCGCGGCAATGTACGCGACGAACTGCAACGCGAAGAGCAACACGACGCGCGACAGTCCGGTCGCGTTTGCCGCACGGACAACGAAGCTCAGCAGGAACGGATAGCCGTAGGTGCGCATCTCCGAGCCCTCCACGGGGCTGAAGAGCCCGCGCGCCGCGATTTCCCGCGCCATGTTGAGGTACTGGGCCGCGTCCCAGGCGGACGGATAGAGCCATTCGTGGACGAGGAAGCCGTGCGCGACAGCCACGGCGAACGCCACGCACGCCCACTCGGCCCGAGCGAGCGGCAGGCGCGGCTCCTCGGCCTCCGCACTGCCGGAGCGCGTCAAGGCCAAACGTCGGCCTCCTGGCGGTGACTCGCGATTGCGCGGTCCCCCTCGGCGCTTCGCGCCCGGGGGAACGCGCGACCGGTGAGCAGGGGCCCCAAGCATGCTTGGGGATGCGAGCGATCGGGAGCGCGTTCGGAGGCCGACCCCGGGCACGGCGAGCCGCGCGGAATGTGCGGAGGCCGAACCGGCGCGCCGCTCGCACCGCGCATCAGATCTTCGGCAGCGTGACCCCCTGCTGCCCCTGGTACTTGCCGCCGCGGTCCTTGTACGACGTCTCGCAGACCTCGTCCGACTCGAAGAAGATCACTTGCGCGACGCCCTCGTTGGCGTAGATCTTCGCCGGCAGCGGCGTCGTGTTCGAGAATTCGAGCGTCACGTAGCCCTCCCACTCGGGCTCGAACGGCGTGACGTTGACGATGATGCCGCACCGGGCATACGTGCTCTTCCCGAGGCAGATCGTGAGGACGTTGCGGGGGATGCGGAAGTACTCGATCGTGCGCGCGAGGGCGAACGAATTGGGCGGAATGATGCAGACGTCGCCCTTGAAGTCGACGAACGAGCCGGCGTCGAAGGCCTTGGGGTCGACGATCGTCGAGTTGATGTTGGTGAAGATCTTGAATTCGTCGGAGCAGCGGATGTCGTAGCCGTACGACGACACGCCGAAGGAAACCGTGCCGTCTTTCACCTGTGAATCGGCGTAGGGTTCGATCATGCGGTGCTTCTTCACCATGCGCGTGATCCACTTGTCGGGCTTGATGGACATGAGGTCTCCGTGGGTTGGGGGTTGAATCAGTCTTCGCGTCGCGCCACGAGCGCGCGAAATTCG
>DASQBO010000061.1:0-4188 GCA_035635175.1 Casimicrobiaceae bacterium
AGGGCGTCGTCGCGTCGAGCGCGGCGCTCGGCATCCTGCTGCAGGAAGGCATCGGCGACACGATCCGCGTCTCGCTCACGCCCGAGCCCGGCGGGGACCGCACGCGCGAGGTCGTCGTCGCGCAGGAGCTCCTGCAGTCGATGGGGCTGCGCTCGTTCGCGCCGATGGTCGCCGCGTGCCCCGGCTGCGGGCGGACGACGAGCACGACGTTCCAGGAGCTCGCCGAGAACATCCAGGCGTGGCTCCGCGCGCAGATGCCCGCGTGGCGGGTGCGCTACCCCGGGGTCGAGGCGATGCAGGTCGCGGTCATGGGCTGCGTCGTCAACGGCCCCGGCGAATCGAAGCTCGCCAACGTCGGCATCTCGCTCCCCGGCACCGGCGAGTCGCCGGTCGCGCCCGTGTACGTCGACGGGCGGAAGACGGTGACGCTCCGGGGCGCCCGCATCGCCGAGGAGTTCGAGCGCATCGTCGACGACTACGTGCGTGCGACGTACGGCGGCGAGCCCCGCGCCGCGCACCTCGATCCCGAGCGGAAGACGATCGCCGTCAAGGCGACGATCTGACGCCATGCCCGCGCCGCTGCAAGCCGTCCGCGGAATGAACGACGTGCTCCCCGACGAGGCGGAGGCGTGGGAGTTCCTCGACGCCGCCGCGCGCGACGTCTTCCGCCAGTACGGCTACCGGAACCTCCGCGTGCCGGTCGTCGAGCCGACGGCGCTGTTCGTCCGCGGCATCGGCGATGCGACCGACATCGTCGAGAAAGAGATGTACACCTTCGAGGACAAGCTTAACGGCGAGAGCCTGACGCTGCGTCCCGAGGCGACCGCCGGCATCGTGCGCGCGGCGATCGAGCACAGCCTCACCTACGAGCGCCCGCAGCGGGTGTGGACGGCGGGGCCGATGTTCCGGCACGAGCGCCCGCAGAAGGGCCGTTACCGCCAGTTCCACCAGTACGACGCCGAGGCGCTCGGCTTCGGCGGCCCGGACGTCGACGCCGAGCAGATCGTGATGCTGGCCCGGCTCTGGAAGGCGCTCGGGCTCGACGGCCTCGCGCTCCATCTCAACTCGATCGGCGACCCGCAGGAGCGACTCGAGCACCGCAACGCGCTGGTCGCCTACTTCACGAAGCACAAGGCCGATCTCGATCAGGATTCGATCCGCCGCCTCACGACGAATCCGCTGCGGATCCTGGACAGCAAGAATCCTGCGCTGCAGGAGCTGATCGCCGGCGCGCCGAAGCTCGTCGACCGGCTGGGCGCCGCGTCGGGCGCGCACTTCACCGGACTGCAGGCGCTCCTGGCGGACGCCGGCATCGCGTTCGAGATCGACGCCCGGCTCGTGCGCGGCCTCGACTACTACAATCGCACCGTCTTCGAGTGGGTGAGCGACCGGCTCGGGGCGCAGGGGACGGTCGCCGGCGGTGGCCGCTACGACGGGCTGTTCGAGCAGCTGGGCGGCAAGCCGACGCCCGCGTGCGGCTTCGCGATCGGCATCGAGCGGATGATCCTGCTCCTCCAGGACGGCAAGGGCGTTCGCGCCGCCGCGCCGCTCGCGTACATCGTCCACACGAGCGACGCCGCGGCACGGCTCGCGACGCGCGTCGGCGAGTCGCTCCGCGACGCCGGGAACGCCATCGTCGTCAACGCCGGCGGCGGCAGCATGAAGTCGCAGATGAAGAAGGCCGACGCGAGCGGCGCCGCGTTCGCGCTCATCATCGGCGACGACGAGGCGGCGGCCGGCACCGTCAGCATGAAGCCGCTGCGCGGCGGCGGCGACCAGGTCGCAGTCCCGATTGCGGAAGTCGCGGCCGCGCTGGCCGCCCGGCACTGACATCAATCCGACGAACCCAACGACGAAAGACGAGCATGGCAGTCTACGATCTCGAGGAACAGGAGCAGCTGGACGATCTCAGGGCCTGGTGGAACCAGTGGGGCAACCTGATCACGGGCGTCGCCGTCGCCGCCGCGCTCGGCGTCTTCGCCGTCCAGGGCTGGCGCTGGTGGCAGGCGCGGCAGGCCGAGCAGGCATCGGTCCTGTTCACCGCGGTGGCCGCCGCGGCCAAGGGGAACGACGTGCCGAAGGCCAAGGAAGCGGTCGCGCAGCTCGAGGAGAAGTTCGGCGGCACGGGCTACGCGCCGCGCGCCGCGCTCCTGGTCGCCAAGCTCCTGTTCGAGGCGGGCGACGCCGCGGGCGCGACGGCACAGCTCAACTTCGTGCTCGACCGCGGCACCGAGGACGAGCTGAAGCAGATCGCGCGCGTCCGCCTCGCCTCGATCCAGTTCGACGCGAAGCAGTACGACGACGCGCTGCGCACGCTCGACGCGAAGCACGACGAGCCCTTCGCCGGCGTCTACGAGGACCTCCGCGGCGACATCCTCGCCGCGGCCGGGCGCACGAACGAGGCGCGCACGGCCTACCAGACTGCGCTGACGAAGCTCGACTCGAAGGGCGCGTATTACGGCTTCGTGCAGGCGAAGCTCGACGGTCTCGGGGGTCCGCTGCCGCCCGCCGCGGGCAACGTGATGCCGAACCCGCCCGCCCCGGTCAACCCGCCGGCGCCCGGGTCCGCGGCGGCGCCCGCCTCCCCGGCCCCGACGAAATGACCGCAGCGCGCACGAGGCTCGCCCGGGCCGCGGCCGTGTCGGCGCTCGCGCTCGTCTGCGGCGGCTGCGCGTCGCTCTCGTCGTGGATTCCCGAAATCCCCGCGCCGAGCTTCGGCTGGCTCACCTCGATGTTCGGCGGCGGCAAGAAGATCGCGCCCGTGCCCGACTTCCCGACCACGGCGAGCGTGCAGATCGTCTGGCAGGTTGCGCTCGGCAAGTCGGCACCGGGGCTGGCCCCGGCCGTCACGCCCGAGGCAATCTACGCGGCGACGTCGAGCGGCACGATCTTGCGCATCGATCCGGTCAGCGGGGCGGTCGTGTGGCGCGTCGAGGCCGGCCGCAAGATCGCTGCCGGCGTCGGCGCCGATGCGACGCTCGTCGTCGTGGGCACCGACAAGGGCGACGTGTTCGCGTACGGCACCGACGGCAAGGAGCAGTGGAAGTCGCGCGTCTCGAGCGAAGTCCTGGGACCTCCGCGCGTGGCCGACGGGATGGTCGTCGTCTTTACCGGCGACGGCCGGATCCATGGGCTCACCGCCGCCGACGGCAAGACGAAGTGGGTCTACCAGCGGACCAACCCGCCCCTCACGATCCGCAACTACGCCGGGGGCACGACGAGCCGCGGCGCCCTCTTCGCCGGCACCGCCGGCGGGAAGCTCATCGCGGTCGATCTCGTGACGGGCAACATCGGCTGGGAGGGCAACGTCGCGACGCCGAAGGGCGCGACGGAGCTCGAGCGCATCGCCGACGTGACGTCGCTCCCCGTGGTCGAGGATCGGCAGGTGTGCGCGGTCGCGTACCAAGGACGCATTGCCTGCTTCGAGATCGTCCGCGGCGAGCCCGTCTGGACCCGCGACGTCTCGAGCCTCACCGGGCTCGCTCTCGACAACCGCTTCCTCTTCGTCGCCGACGACACCGGCGCCGTGCATGCGCTCGACAAGGTGACCGGCGCCTCGGCATGGAAACAGGACAAGCTCGCCGCGCGGCACGTCGGCGGCGTGCAGATCGCCGGCGACTTCCTGCTCGTCGAGGACCCGGAAGGCTACGTCTACCTGCTCGACCGCAACGACGGCAAGCTCGTCGGCCGTGCGCCCACCGACGGCACGCCCCCGACCGCGCAGCCCGCGCAGTCCGGCGCGAATGCCGTGTGGCAGTCCGAGGCCGGCACGCTCTACGCGGTGACGGGCCGCTGAGCGTCCGCGCGCGCAGTGGTTCGCGCCGCGCCGCACCTCCGATGCTTCCGATCCTCGTCCTCGTCGGCCGGCCGAACGTCGGCAAGTCGACGCTGTTCAACCGCCTGACCAAGAGCCGCGCCGCGCTCGTGGCCGACTTCCCGGGCCTCACGCGCGACCGCCAGTACGGCCGCGGCAGCGCCGGCGGACGCCGGTTCATCGTCGTCGACACCGGCGGCTTCGAGCCCGTCGCGAAAAGCGGCATCCTGCACGAAATGGCGAAGCAGACGCGCGCGGCGATCGCGGAGGCCGACGCCGTCGTCTTCCTGGTCGACGGCCGGTCCGGCCTCGCCCCGCAGGACCGCGAGATCGCGCACCTGCTCCGAAGGTCGGGGCGCCCGGTGTTCGTCGCC
>DASQBO010000062.1:0-3834 GCA_035635175.1 Casimicrobiaceae bacterium
TTCGTTCCTGAAGCACACGGGCTTGGCCGGGATTCTGGCGGCAGGCTCCGCGCCGGCGTTCGCGCAGGGCGCGCCGGAGGTGAAGTGGCGCCTCGCGTCGAGCTTCCCGAAGAGCCTCGACACGATCTACGGCGGCGCGGAAGTGATCTCGAAGCGCGTCGCCGCCGCCACCAACGGCAAGTTCCAGATCCAGGTGTTCGCGGGCGGCGAGATCGTGCCGCCAAAGCCGCCGATGCGGAACTTGAGGCCTTTGATATCGTCGACGGTCCTGATCTCCTTGCGGAACCAGCCGCCCATCTGCGCGCCGGTGTTGCCGGCCGGGAAGCTGATGATATTGTAGTCCTTCAGGAAGTCGTTGTAGAGCTGACGCCCTCCGCCGTGGTACATCCACGCGTTCTGCTGGCGATCGTTCATCCCGAACGGGATGGCGCAACCGAAGGCGAACGTCGGATCCTTGCCGAAGAAGTAGTACGGCGCCGTGTGGCAGCACTGCACGGTCGCGTTCTGCACGGCGTCGACGACGCCGAACGGCGGGACGATCTCGCCCCCCGCGAAGACCTGGATCTGGAACTTGTTGTTCGTCGCCGCCGCGACCGTCTCGCTGATCGTCACCGCGCCGCCGTAGATCGTGTCGAGGCTCTTCGGGAAGCTCGACGCGAGGCGCCACTTCACCTCCGGCGCGCCCTGCGCGAACGCGGGCGCGGAGCCGGCCGCGAGAATCCCGGCCAGGCCCGTGTGCTTCAGGAACGAACGACGTTGCATCTTTCGGTCTCCTCTCGTAATGACTTTCGCCCCGCGGGCTCCTGCCGCCCGCCCTGCAAGTCCGCCCGCGATTCTAGCCGAATTCGGGGGGCTGCCCGGCGGGACCGATGCGCGGTGCGGACGCGGCCGCGCCGCCCGCGCTCAGGCCGTCAGCTTGCGCACGGCACTGAAGAGCGCCCACGCCCACCCGGCCTGGCGCTCGAGCGTCTGCGTGAACCGGATCAGGTAGCGCGCGCCGCCGGTGTCGAGCTCGACCATCCCGCCGGGAACGAACTTGTCGTCCGGGCCGATCAGGCTGCGCTGCGACGCCTGCCGGTTCTCGGGGTGGGCCGGCAGGTAAAGCCCGAAGAAGGGGCGCTCCGCCTCGGGACGGTTGGAGCCCCCCGTCGGGCTGACCCACGTCCGCAGCAGCACCCGGACGAGCCGCCGGGCGATGATCTCGACGCCCACCGTCACCTCGTCGACCTGGTGGCGCTGCATCCGCCGCACCACGGCGAGCGACCACGCATCCCCTTCGCGGATCGCGACGATCTCGCCGAGACGGGCCGGCGCGTCGTTGACCGCCGCCACGAGCCTCCAGCCGGATTCGCTGCGGTCCGCCATCTTCCACGTCGAGCCGTGGACGCGGCGGGCGACCGACTCCGGATTGATCGACGGGTTCACCATCTGCGTGATCTCGTCGTAGCTCGCGGCGACCGCCGGCGTCCGCGCGGCCTCGGGCAACCGCTCGATCTCGGCGACCGCGCGCGTGAGCGCCTGGAGCCCGATCACGACGCGCACCTCCCCTTCGGAGACGAACCGCGGCGAGCGCGGCGCATGGGCGATGGCCTCGGGCCCGAACAGCGACGCGAGCCGCATGAGCAGCAGCCGCTGCTCGCGCGCCGGCAGCTCGCCGGGCTTCGCGACGTCGTCCTGCTCGGGCAGCCAGCGCATCCGTTCGACGATCCGCGTGTACGCCGGGCTCGCGTCGAGAAACAGGATGCGGCCCCCGCTGTGCGGGCGGTCGAGCCGTCGCAGGCCCTGCGTCCCGGTGAGGTCGACGAGGAACGTGGCCCCGGCGCCCGGCGGCGGCACGAGCGTGAGCGACGGCGCCCAGTCCTCGAGCTGCTTCGCCACCCATTCGACCTGGTCCGGCGTGAAGTTGCCGGAGTCGAGGCGCATGAGCAGGAGCGTCTTCAGGTATTCGCCTTCGAGGTACACGCCCGGGCGCGAGAACGTGCCCGCGCCGAAGACGAGCTGCTCGCGCTGCCAGCCGCGCATCCGTGCGAACTCGTAGAGCTCGTGGAATTCGCGCCACTGGGCCGGGATCCAGTGGCCGTAGCGGAAGAGCCGGTATTTGCCGTCGAGGCCCTTGAAGTGCGCGAGGCGCACGAGCACCCACGGCAGCACCGCGCGCCAGCGCCGGTTGTCCGCGCGCGGGTAGCCGGCCTTGAGCCCGAGCTGGTAGGCGGCGGTGAACGCCTTCACGAGGTCGAAGGCCGCGTGCCACAGTCGCGACTCGACGCTCGTGCTCTTCTGGTAATTGACGGTGTACTGCTGCGTGAGTTGCGCGAGCACGGGCTCGAGACGCGCGTCGATCCTGAGCAGCGCCTCGACCTGTCCCGGTCCGACCTCCCGCCGCGGTCCCGGAAACGCGGCGACGAGATCGAGCGCCTCCTTCTGGATCGACAGCGCGTCGACCGGGGGAAGCGATGCGATCCACCGCCCCGCGGCGTGGGCGTTGCGGAACGGGTCATTCAGCGTGCGGAAGAAGTTGACGACGGGGATCAGCATCGTGGCGTCAACGCCTGGCCGCGCCTCACGCGCCCGCGACCGTCATCCGCCCGACGAGGATCGAGCCCGTGTGCCGCGAGCTGCGGCGGTCGACGTCGGCCCCGACCGCCACGATGTCGCGGAACATCCGCCTGAGATTCCCGGCGATGGTGATCTCCTCCACCGGAAAGGCGATTTCGCCGTGCTCGACCCAGAACCCGGCCGCGCCGCGCGAATAGTCGCCGGTGACCGGGTTGACGCCCTGGCCCAGCTGCTCGGTCACGAGGATCCCGCGCCCCATGCGCCGCAGCAGCGCGGCGAGATCGTCGCCGCCGTGCGCGAGCACGAGGTTGTGGCTGCCTCCGGCGTTGCCCGTCGTCGCCATGCCGAGCTTGCGCGCCGAATAGCTGCCGAGGAAGTAGCCGCGCAGCACGCCGTCGCGGACGACGTCGCGCGGCGCCGTCGCGACGCCTTCGTTGTCGAACGGCGCGCTGCCGCGCGCCCGCGGCAGGTGCGGCTCCTCGCGGATCGACACGCCGGGGGCGAAGACCTCGGTGCCGAGCGAATCGGGGAGAAACGTCGACTTGCGATACAACGAGCCGCCCGACACCGCGGCGACGAAGAACCCGATCAGGTCGGCCGCTTCCGGCGCCTCGAACAGCACCGGGCATTCCTGCGTCGGCAGCTGCCGCGCGCCCAGACGCCGCGCGGTGCGCTCGCCCGCGACGCGGCCGACCTCCGCCGCTGACTCGAGATCGTTCGCGGACCGCGCCGCCGTGTACCAGTAGTCGCGCTGCATCGCGCCGTCCCCGGCGTCGCCGATCACCGAGCAGTCGATGTGATGCCGCGAGCTGCGGTAGCCGCCGCAGAAGCCGTTCGAGTTGGCGTAGACGAATTCGGATTCGCTCCGCGCTACCGTCGAGCCTTCGCTGTTGACGAGGCGCCGGTCGGCCGCGAGCGCGGCGGCTTCCGCGATGCGGCCCATCTCGATCGCGTCGCTGACCGCCAGGTCCCAGGGATGGTAGAGGTCGAGGTCCGGGATCGACCGCGCGAGGCGGTCGGGATCCGCCAGCCCCGCGGCGGGATCCTGTGCGGTGTGGCGCGCGATGGAGAGCGCCTTCGCGACGGTGGCTTCTAGGGCGTCGGGCGCGAAATCGGCCGTGCTCGCGTGGCCGCGCCGCTGCCCGATGAAGACGGTGACGCCGATCCCCTTGTCGCGGTTGTAGGCGATCGTCTCGACCTCGCCGTTGCGGACGGTGACGCTCTGGCCGACCGCCTGCGAGGCCTCCGTCTCCGCCGCCGTCGCGCCCCCCGCGCGGG
>DASQBO010000063.1:0-4610 GCA_035635175.1 Casimicrobiaceae bacterium
AGGCAGCGGCTCCACTTTCAAACCGTCGATGCCGGCCACGCCGAAGCCTTCGTTCAAGAGGTAATGGCTCATCGTGTAGCCGGCAGGGCCGAGGCCGACGACCAGCACGTTCTTGCCGTTGTAAGGCCGCATGACCGGGCGCTTCACGTTCAGCGGGTTCCAGCGCGTCAGCAAGCTGTAGATCTCGAAACCGTAAGGCATGAACAGGACGTCGGTTAAGACGTTCGTTTCGATTTGCGGAATGTTGACCGGATCGGTCTTTTGATAGATGCAGCCCTTCATGCAGTCGTTGCAGATCCGGTGGCCGGTGCCTGCGACCAGCGGATTGTCGACGCACATGGTCGCGAGCGCGCCGAGGGGCCAGCCCTCGGCGCGGAGCTTCTGGAACTCCGAGATCTTCTCTTCGAGCGGACACCCGGCGAGGATCACGCCGAACGGGCTCCGGCGGAACGGGATCTCCTGCACGCTGCCGTCGGCCGGCTTCTTCTCGGGCAGGCCGCGCGCGCACGAATCCTTGCCCTGTTCGTGGCACCAGATGCAGTAATGAGCCTCGCCGAGCGCCGCCGGCAGGTCCATTCCCGGGTCCGTCAGCGCGAACCCTTCGCGCCGCCGCAGGTGATCGCCGGGATGCTTCCAGGCCATGACGCCTTCGACGTGGACGGCTTCGAGCGGCACGAGCTGCAGGTGATCGAGCTTGCGCGGCGCGCGGAAGAGGATGCCGCCGCGGTTGGCCGTCCGTCCCTCCTCCGTGTGCGCGGCCCACGCCGCATAGCGCGTCGCGGCGTCGAGCGCGTCGGCGTGCGCCGCTTCGTCCTGCTGCCAGCGCGTGACCGCGTTCGCAAACGCGAGCTCGGTCCAGGGCTCGCCCATCGCCGCCTCGACCGCTTGCCGCAGCGCCGGGCCGTCGAACTCCGCCGCGGCGTCCGGCTTGTGGGCGTTCATCGCGCGCCGCTGGACGAACAGGCGCCTGACCGAATAGAGCGGAGCGAGCTCGTGGTGGCGCGCCTCGAGCGCGCGCACCTCGGCGACGATGCCGAACAGCGCGGCGAGGAAATCCTCGACGTGCGGCGCGAGCGCGATCAGGAGCTCGCTCCCGGCCTTGCGCTCGAGCGCGTCCGGCGCGGCGCGCGCCTGCACGAGCCGGTCGGCCAGCGCCGCATCCGCCTCGCGCAGATGCGCGACGAACAGCGCGTCGATGCGCGCAGCGCCTTCGGTGCTGTAGAGATCGCCGGAGGCGAGGCCCGCGGGCAGCGAGAGCGGTCGGGGTGCGAGGGAGGGCATCGGCCGGACGCGTTTGCGCGAATTGCGCAAAATGATCGATTTTACCGTCGCAGCCGCGCCAACGTCAGGCCGACGCGTTCTATGCTTGTGTCGCGCGGGCCGCCCTCTTGCGCGACGATGTCCCCATCCCCATGTCAACCGTCAAGCGCCGCCGCCCGTTTCAGGCGGCCCCATCGGACAATGGGCGTCCGACCCGCACGGGAGACCGCATGAACCGCCTCGCCCGCTTCTCGTTCCTCGCCGCCGCCCTGGCCGCTCTCGCCGCGGCGCTTCCGGCGGCGGCGCAGCCCGTCCGGATCGGCGAGCTCAACAGCTACAAGGTGTTCCCGGCCTTCCTCGAGCCGTACAAGAAGGGCATGGACCTCGCGGTCGCGGAGATCAACGCAGCGGGCGGCGTCCTCGGGCGGCCGATCGAGATCGTCGTGCGCGACGACAACGGCAACCCCGGAGACGCCGTGCGCGTGGCGGAGGAGCTCCTCTCGCGCGAGAAGGTCGCGCTGCTCATGGGCACGTTCGCGTCGAACGTCGGCCTCGCCGTCGCCGATCTCGCGAAGCAGCGGAAGGTGCTGTTCCTCGCCTCCGAGCCGCTCACGGACAAGATCGTCTGGGAATCCGGCAACCGCTACACGTTCCGTCTGCGCGCGTCGACGTACATGCAGACGGCGATGCTCGCACCCGAGGCGGCGAAGCTCGGCAGGAAGCGCTGGGCGATCGTCTATCCGAACTACGAGTACGGCCAGTCGGCGACGGCGGCCTTCAAGCGGCTGATGATCGGGATGCAGGGTGGCGGCATCGAGTTCGTCGAGTTCGCCGTGCCGTTGGGCAAGATCGACGCCGGCCCCGTCGTGCAGGCGCTCCTCGACGCGAAGCCCGACGCGATCTTCTCGTCGCTGTTCGCGACCGACCTCGCCCGCTTCGTCCGCGAGGGTGAGCTGCGCGGGCTGTTCAAGGATCGGCCGGTGTTCAACCTGCTCGGCGGCGAGCCCGAGTACCTCGACCCGCTGAAGGAGGAGGCTCCCGTCGGCTGGTGGGTCACCGGCTACCCGTGGTACGGCATCGAAACGGCGCCGCACAAGCGCTTCCGCGACGCCTACCAGGCGAAGTTCCACGACTATCCGCGCCTGGGCTCGGTCGTCGGCTACAGCGCGGTCAAGGCCGCCGCCGCGGCGATCGCCAAGGCCGGCTCGACGGACACGGAGAAGCTCGTGGCGGCGATGAGCGGCCTCACCTTCGAATCGCCATTCGGGAACGTGACCTTCCGGACCCTCGATCACCAGTCGACGATGGGGGCGTATGTCGGGCGTACCGCGGTCAAGGATGGCAAGGGCGTGATGGTCGACTGGCGCTACGCCAACGGGAAGGACTTCCTGCCCTCCGACGACGCCGTCAGGCGCATGCGCCCGGCGTACTGAGCCGTCGGCGGCCGTTCCCGCGAAGGCGGGACCGTCGCGATGTCCTCGGATTCCAGTCTGGGGATTGACGATTTGGCGTTGCGCGAGCGTAAACGCCCATAAAATCGGGGAAACCAGGGCCCCCGCCCCGGTGCCCTCCCCGCCCGCGTGTCGCCCGCCTCCCTCTTCGCGCAGCTGCTGAACGGCCTCGCCGGCGCGTCGTCGCTGTTTCTGGTCGCGGCCGGGCTCACGCTGATCTTCGGCGTCACTCGCGTGGTGAACTTCGCGCACGGCTCGCTCTACATGCTGGGAGCGTACGTCGCGTGGACGCTGATCGAGGTCCTGGGCCGCGGCCCGCTCGGGTTCTGGGGTGCCGTCGCGCTCGCGGCGCTCGCGGTCGCTGCGCTAGGCGCACTGATCGAGCGGCTGCTGCTCAAGCGCATCTACGCCGCGCCGGAGCTCCTGCAGCTCGCGGCGACGTTCGGCATCGTGCTCGTGGTCCGCGACGTCGCGCTGTACGTCTGGGGCCCCGAGGACCTGCTCGGTCCCCGCGCTGCGGGCTTCGCGGGCGCGGTGGACGTCTTCGGGCGCGCCGTTCCGACCTACGACTTCGTGCTGCTGGCGCTCGGGCCGCTCGTCCTGCTCACGCTGTGGGTGCTCGTCAACCGCACGCGCTTCGGCATCCTGATCCGGGCCGCGACCGAAAACCGCACGCTCGCGGGCGCGCTCGGAATCGACGAGGGCCGCCTCTTCACTGCCGTGTTCGCGCTCGGCGCCTTCCTCGCCGGGCTCGCCGGAGCGCTGCGCCTGCCCGACGAGCCGGCGAACCTCGGCATGGACCTCTCGGTGATCGCCGAGGCGTTCGTGGTGACGGTCGTCGGCGGCCTGGGGTCGATCGGCGGCGCGTTCGTCGCTGCGCTGATCATCGGCCTCACTCGCGCGCTGTGCATCGCGCTCGGCACCGTCGACGTCGCCGGCATTGCGGTCGCATTTCCCAAGCTCACGCTCGTCGCGGAGTTCGTCGTGATGGCGGTCGTGCTCGCCGTCAGGCCGTATGGCCTGCTGGGACTGCCGCCGGCGGCGCCGTCGACCACGCCGACCGCGGAGTTCCGCGAGCTCGTCGTCCCGCCGGGCCGGCGCGCGCTCCTGGGCGCGCTCGCGGCGGCCGCGCTCGCGGCGCTCCTCCCCTTCGCCGGCGACGACTACGCGCTCGTCCTCGCCACCGACATCCTCGTGCTCGCGCTGTTCGCCGCGAGCCTCCAGTTCCTGATGGGGACCGGCGGGCTCGCGTCGTTCGGCCACGCCGCGTATTTCGGCCTCGGCGCCTACGGGGCCGCGCTCGCGGTCCGGCACGGCGCCCCGATGGAGATCGCGCTCGTCGCGGCGCCTCTGCTCGCGCTCGGCGGCGCGCTCCTCTTCGGCTGGTTCTGCGTGCGGCTGTCCGGCGTCTACCTCGCGATGCTCACGCTCGCGTTCGCGCAGATCGTCTGGTCGATCGCGTTTCAGTGGGACACCGTGACCGGCGGCTCGAACGGCGTCGTCGGCGTGTGGCCCGCGGCCTGGCTCGCAAGCCGGCGCGGGTACTACTGGTTCACCCTCGCGCTCTGCGGCGGCGCGCTCTTCGCGATTGCCTGGATCGCGCACGCGCCGTTCGGCTATGCCTTGCGGGCAAGCCGCGACTCGCCGCTCCGCGCCGAGGCGCAGGGCATCGACGTCCGCGGCATCCAGTGGGCCGCCTTCGCCGCCGCCGGCACGTTCGCAGGACTGGCGGGCGGGCTGTACGCATTCTCCAAGGGCAGCATCTCCCCCGAGACGCTCGCCATCCCGCGCTCGGTCGACGCGCTCGTCATGGTCCTCCTGGGCGGCCTCAACGCGCTCGCGGGCCCGCTCCTCGGCGCCGCGGCGTTCACCTGGCTCTCGGACACGCTCGCGCGCGCG
>DASQBO010000064.1:0-4451 GCA_035635175.1 Casimicrobiaceae bacterium
GCGCGGCTCTGGAACGACATCTTCGTCGCCGCCGAGCGCGAGCTCGGGATCGCGCCCGGCACGATCAAGGCGACGGTGCTGATCGAGACCCTGCTTGCCGCCTTCGAGATGGACGAGATCCTCTACGAGCTGCGCGAGCACTCGGCCGGGCTCAACTGCGGGCGTTGGGACTACATCTTCTCGTGCATCAAGAAGTTCCGGAGCAACAAGGACTTCTGCCTCGCCGACCGCGCGCTGGTCACGATGACCACGCACTTCATGCGGAGCTACGCCGAGCTCCTGATCAAGACCTGCCACCGGAGGAACATCCACGCGATGGGCGGAATGGCCGCGCAGATTCCGGTCAAGAACGACGAGGCTGCCAACGCGGAAGCGTTCGCGAAGGTGAGGGCCGACAAGGAGCGCGAGGCGACGTACGGCCACGACGGCACGTGGGTCGCGCACCCGGGGCTCGTGCCGGTCGCGAAGGAGGTGTTCGACCGCCTCATGCCCGCACCGAACCAGATCGCGGCGAAGAAGCGCGACGACGTGCACGTGACGGCTGCCGACCTGATCCACTGGGAGCCCGAGAAGCCGATCACCGAGAAGGGGCTCCGGCTCAACATCAACGTCGCGATCCAGTACATCGGGGCGTGGCTCGCGGGGCAGGGCGCGGTGCCGATCTTCAACCTGATGGAGGACGCGGCGACGGCCGAGATATCGCGCTCGCAGGTGTGGCAGTGGATCCGCTCGCCCAAGGGGGTGCTCGAGGACGGCCGCAAGGTCACGAAGGCGATGGTCGCCGCGATGATCCCGGAGGAGCTCGCGAAGATCCGCTCGCTCCTCGGCGCCGCGTTCGGGGCCGGGAAGTACGACGACGCGGCGAAGATCTTCGCCGACCTCGTCGACAACGACACGTTCGTCGAATTCCTGACGCTTCCCGCCTACGAGCGGATCGATTAGCAGCGTCGGCCTGCGAACGCGCTCCCGATCGCGAGTGGGGACGCGAGCCAAGGAGCAGGAGGTCCCCTGAGCGGAGCGAGGCGGGGATGCGACTCGGGCGAGTCGGCACAGCGAAGCCGACAGTGCTACCGTCGCATGGCACGGCGGCTCGGAGGCCGGGGCCGCAGCGGCCGACGGCTCGACGCGACGGTCAAGCAAGGCGGATCGGAGGGCCCTCCGGTCAAGTCCGCGGCAATCGGCCGCAACCTTGCACTATCGCGAGCGAATACCATCTTCGGAAGGCGGGCGGGAAAGCGTGAAAGATCTCTGCCTATTGACAAAAGTTATTGGTCGAATTTGAACAATCAATTGGACGTATGAGAGGCCGGCGCGCAGAATGGGCTCGTTGCAACGGCAAGGCGCCGGTAGCAAGGGCTGACACCAGAGGAGATGAGCGATGAAGAGTCTCAAGGGCACGAAGACGCACGAGAACCTCAAGGCCGCGTTCGCGGGCGAATCGCAGGCAAACCGCCGTTATCTGTACTTCGCCAACAAGGCGGACGTCGAAGGCCAGAATGACGTCGCCGCCGTGTTCCGCTCGACGGCCGAAGGCGAGACCGGCCACGCGCATGGTCACCTCGACTATCTCGCGCAGGTGGGCGATCCGGCCACCGATCTCCCGATCGGCGCGACGCGCGCGAACCTGAAGGCGTCGATCGCCGGCGAGACGCACGAATACACCGACATGTACCCGGGCATGGCGAAGGCCGCGCGCGGCGAAGGGTTCGAGGAGATCGCCGACTGGTTCGAGACGCTCGCGAAGGCCGAGCGGTCGCATGCGAACCGGTTCCAGAAGGCTCTGGACTCGTTGGCCGACTGAGGTTTGTCGCACGCGATGGAGCGTCGCCGAGCACGCGGCGCCCATCGTCCGCGCCGGCGCGTCGTAGCGTTGTCGGAGGATTCGACACGACGCGTGCGCGCGGAATGTCGCGCCGCATGCCGGCGCTTGCCCACACCTCGGACGCGATGACCGCATGACCACCCGCGAAGGCAGCCTCGAAGCGCCCACCCGCAACCCGGTCGACTGGCGCAACCCCGACTTCTACGACGCGGCGGCACTCGAGAAGGAACTCGAGCGCGTCTTCGACATCTGCCATGGCTGCCGCCGCTGCGTGAGCCTGTGCCAGGCGTTCCCGACGCTGTTCGATCTCGTCGACGAGAGCAGCACGATGGAGGTCGACGGCGTCGCGAAAGCCGACTTCGTCGAGGTCGTCGACCAGTGCTACCTGTGCGACGTCTGCTACATGACGAAGTGCCCCTACGTGCCGCCGCATCCCTGGAACGTGGACTTCCCGCACCTCATGCTGCGCGCGAAGGCGGTCAAGTTCCGGGCGCACGGCGCGACGTTCCGCGACCGGCTCCTGACGGGCACCGACCGGATGGGCCGCCTCGCGACGATTCCCGTGGTCGTGAAGGCGGTGAACAAGGTGAACGCGACGCCGTCGCTGCGGAGCGCGATGGAGAAGACGCTCGGCGTCGCAAAGGAAGCGCGGCTGCCGCCGTACGCGTCGCCGACGTTCCGCCAGGCGGCGCCCGCGTCGGCCGCGTGGCCCGTCCGCGACGGCACGCGGACGCCGGGCAAGGTCGTCGTGTTCTCGACGTGCTACGTCAACTACAACGAGCCGGGCATCGGCCGCGATCTGCTGGCCGTGCTCGCGCACAACGAGATTCCCTACACGGTCGTCGAGAAGGAGGCGTGCTGCGGCATGCCGAAGCTCGAGCTGGGCGACTTCGAGACGGTCGAGAAGCTCAAGAACGTCAACATTCCGGCGCTCGTCCGCCACGCGAAGGACGGCTTCGCGATCCTCACGGCGGTGCCGTCGTGCACGCTCATGTTCAAGCAGGAGCTGCCGCTCCTGTTTCCGGAGGACGCGGACGTCCGCGCGGTCGCCGAAGCGATGTTCGACCCGTTCGAGTATCTCGTGCTGCGCGACAAGGACGGGCTTCTCAAGACCGAGTTCAAGCAGCCGCTCGGCAAGGTCAGCTACCACATTCCCTGCCACTCGCGTGTCCAGAACGTGGGCCAGAAGACGCGCGAGGTGCTCGAGTGGATTCCCGGCACGACGGTCAGCACCGTCGAGCGCTGCGCCGGCCACGACGGCACCTACGGCGTCAAGCGCGAGTTCTACGCAGCGTCGATGAAGATCGGACGCCCCGTGTTCCGGCAGATGGCGCAGGAGGATCCCGACTACGTGAGCTCCGACTGCCCGATCGCTGGCCGCCGGATCCTGCAGGGGATCGACGAGGGCGGCGAGCCCCACCACGCGCGGAAGGAACACCCGCTCACGCTGTTGCGCATCGCGTACGGACTCTGAGGAGCGAAGAATGGCACACGAAGGCTACCACGAGCCGGTCGAGCGGCTCTCGCCTGCGACGATGGACTTCCACCGCGCAGTCCAGTCGCTGATCGAGGAGCTCGAGGCCGTGGACTGGTACAACCAGCGCGTCGATGCGTGCGTCGATCCGGACCTCAAGGCGATCCTCGCGCACAACCGCGACGAGGAGGTCGAGCACGCGGCGATGACGCTCGAGTGGATTCGCCGCCACAGCAAGGCGTTCGACCACGAGCTCCGCGAGACGCTCTTCAAGGACGGCCCGATCACGGGTCAGCACTGAGGCGCTCGCGATGACCGCCATCACCCGCGAATCGTTGCTGTCGCTCGAGGCGTACGCGCGCGAGCGGCCGGCGTTCCGTGCGCGCGTGCTCGCGCACAAGAAGCCCCGCACGGTCCACCTGGGCGAGCACGTGACGCTTCTGTTCGAGGACGAGCTGACCGTGCGCTATCAGATCCAGGAGATGCTGCGGATCGAGAAGACGTTCGAGGAGGAAGGCATCCGGGACGAGCTCGCGGCCTACAGCGCGCTGGTGCCGGACGGCGCCAACTTCAAGGCGACGATGCTGATCGAATACGAGGACGTCGCGGCGCGCCGCGCGGCGCTGGCGTCGCTCCGGGGCATCGAGCGGAAGACCTGGGTGGCGGCGGAAGGCGGCGAGCGGGTCTACGCCATCGCCGACGAGGACCTCGAGCGCGAGACCGAGGAGAAGACCTCCGCCGTGCATTTCCTGCGGTTCGAGCTCCCGCCCGCGACGGTCGCGGCGCTCAAGGGCGGCGCGAAGCTGTCGATCGGCGTCGATCACCCCGCGTGCACCGTGGCGATCCCCGCGGTGGCCGAAGAGACGCGCGCGGCGCTCGTCGCCGATCTCAGGTAGCGGCGCGAGCGGCTCGCCGGGGCCCCGGGCGCGAAGCGCCAAGGGGGAGCGAGCAAACGCGAGTCGCCGCAGGCGGCCGACAGCACTGCGGAACGATTCAACAGGACGGATCGGAGGCCGCGGCGCGAGCGGCTCGCCGGTTCGGCCTCCGCACATTCGGCGTAATTCGTCGCACGGAGGGGTCGGGCTCCGAACGCGCTCCCGCTTGCTCGCATCCCCAAGCATGCTTGGGGCCCCTGCTCGCCGGTCGCGCGTTCCC
>DASQBO010000065.1:0-4141 GCA_035635175.1 Casimicrobiaceae bacterium
GCCGCCAGGGGCTCTACGACCCCGCCAACGAGCGCGACGCGTGCGGGCTCGGCTTCATCGCCCACATCAAGGGCCAGAAGACCCATGCGATCGTGACGCAGGGGCTCTCGATCCTCAAGAACCTCACGCACCGGGGCGCGACCGGCGCCGACCCGCTGCAGGGCGACGGAGCGGGCATCCTGATCCAGCTTCCCGACGCCTTCCTTCGCCGCGCCTGCGGGCGGCAGGGCCTCACGCTGCCGGCGATCGGACAGTACGGCGTCGGCATGGTGTTCCTGCCGAAGGAGCCCGCGTCGCGCATGGCGTGCGAGCAGGAGATCGAGCGCGCGGTCGCGAGCGAGGGCCAGATCCTGCTCGGCTGGCGCGACGTCCCGACCGACAATCGCGGGCTGTCGCTGCGCACGAAGGAAGTCGAGCCGGTGATCCGCCAGGTGTTCGTCGCGCGCGGCTCGAACGGCATGGACCAGGACGCGCTCGAGCGCAAGCTCTACATCATCCGCAAGAAGTCCGGCCACGCGATACAGGCGCTCAAGCTTCGTCACGGCAAGGAGTTCTACGTGCCGTCGATGTCGACGCGGACGCTCGTCTACAAGGGGATGCTGCTCGCGCATCAGGTGGGCGAGTACTACAAGGACCTCCGCGACGAGAGCATGGTCACCGCGCTCGCGATGGTCCATCAGCGCTTCTCGACCAACACGTTCCCGACCTGGGATCTCGCGCACCCGTTCCGCCTCGTCTGCCACAACGGCGAGATCAACACGCTGCGCGGCAACGTCAACTGGATCCGCGCGCGCCAGCACGGCATCGCGAGCACGGTGCTGGGCGACGACCTCGACAAGATCTGGCCGCTCATCTACGACGGGCAGTCCGACTCGGCGTCGTTCGACAACGCGCTCGAGCTCCTGCTCATGGGCGGCTACCCGCTCGCGCACGCGATGATGCTGATGATTCCGGAGGCGTGGGCCGGCAACCCGCTAATGGACGAGGATCGCCGCGCGTTCTACGAGTACCACGCCGCGCTCATGGAGCCGTGGGACGGCCCCGCCGCGATGGCGTTCACCGACGGCCGCCAGATCGGCGCGACGCTCGACCGCAACGGGCTGCGCCCGGCGCGCTTCATCGTCACCGACGACGATCACGTCGTGATGGCCTCCGAAGTCGGCGTCCTCGACATCCCGGAGCGGAAGATCGTCAAGAAGTGGCGGCTGCAGCCCGGCAAGATGCTGCTCGTCGACACCGTCGAGGGCCGCATCGTCGACGACGACGAGCTCAAGCGGACGCTCGCCTCGGCGAAGCCGTACCGCCCGTGGATCGAGCGCTCGCGGATCGCGCTCGACACGCTGCCCGATCCCGCGCCGCCGACGCCGAGCGAGGTTCCGCTGCTCGACCGGCAGCAGGCGTTCGGCTACACGCAGGAGGACCTGAAGGTCATCCTCGCGCCGATGGCCGCGAACGGCGAGGAAGCCGTGGGCTCGATGGGGAACGATGCGGCGCTGCCCGTCCTCTCGGCGCGGCCGAAGGTCCTCTACAACTACTTCAAGCAGCTCTTCGCGCAGGTCACGAACCCGCCGATCGACCCGATCCGCGAGGAGCTCGTGATGAGCCTCGTCACGTTCATCGGGCCGCGGCCGAACCTGCTCGGCATCGACGAGACGAACCCGCCGAAGCGCCTCGAGGCGCAGCAGCCGATCCTCACCTGCGACGCGATGGAGAAGATCCGGCACATCGCGCTCTTCACGGGCGGCGCGTTCCGCGCCTACGAGCTCGACATCTGCTACCCGTCCGCGTGGGGCGCGAACGGGATGGAGGCGGCGCTCGCGTCGCTGTGCGCCGAGGCCGAGGACGCGATCCACCTGGGCTACAACATCCTAATCGTCTCCGACCGCCGGGTGTCCGCCGAACTCCTGCCGATTCCCGCGCTGCTCGCGACCGCCGCGGTGCACCAGCACCTCGTGCGCAAGGGCCTGCGGACCAGCACCGGCCTCGTCGTCGAGACCGGCTCGGCGCGCGAGGTCCACCACTTCGCCCTGCTCGCGGGCTACGGCGCCGAGGCCATCCATCCGTATCTCGCGCTCGAGACGCTCGGCTCGCTCGCCGACGCGGTTCCGGGCGTGTCGCCGCAGGAGTCGGCGTACCGGTTCATCAAGGCGATCTGCAAGGGCCTCAACAAGGTGATGTCGAAGATGGGCATCTCCACGTACCAGTCCTATTGCGGGGCGCAGATCTTCGAGGCGGTCGGCCTGCAGCGCGAGTTCGTCGACAAGTACTTCACCGGCACGGCGAGCAACGTCGAGGGGATCGGGCTGCCCGAGGTTGCGCTGGAGGCGGCGCGCCTGCACAAGGCCGCGTTCGGCGACGACCCGCTTCTGCGCAGCGCGCTCGACGCGGGTGGCGAATACGCGTACCGGGTCCGGGGCGAGGAGCACATGTGGACGCCGGACTCGATCGCGAAGCTGCAGCACGCGACGCGCTCGGGCAGCTTCGCGACGTACAAGGACTACGCGGCGCTGATCAACGACCAGTCGCGGCGCATGCTGACCCTGCGCGGGCTCTTCGAGTTCCGCTTCGCCCCGGCGCCTATTCCGCTCGAGGAGGTCGAGCCCGCTGCGGAGATCGTCAAGCGCTTCGCGACGGGAGCGATGAGCCTCGGCTCGATCTCGACCGAGGCGCACACGACGCTCGCCGTCGCGATGAACCGCATCGGCGGCAAGTCGAACACCGGCGAGGGCGGCGAGGACTTTCACCGCTATGCGCTCGTCAAGGCGGGCGAGACGCTTCGCTCGCGGATCGAGTCGGCGGTGGTCGACATCGCGCTGAAGGAAGGCGACTCGCTGCGCTCGAAGATCAAGCAGGTTGCTTCGGGTCGGTTCGGCGTCACCGCGGAGTACCTCGCGTCGGCCGACCAGATCCAGATCAAGATGGCGCAGGGCGCGAAGCCCGGCGAAGGCGGGCAGCTGCCGGGCCACAAGGTCTCCGAGTACATCGCGACCTTGCGCTTCTCGGTGCCCGGCGTGGGCCTGATATCGCCGCCGCCGCACCACGACATCTATTCGATCGAGGACCTGGCGCAGCTGATCCACGACCTGAAGAACGCGAACCCGCGCGCGTCGATCTCGGTGAAGCTCGTCTCCGAGGTCGGCGTCGGCACCGTCGCCGCGGGCGTCGCGAAGGCGAAGGCGGACCACGTGACGATCGCCGGCCACGACGGCGGCACCGGCGCGTCGCCCGTCTCGTCGATCAAGCACGCCGGCACGCCGTGGGAGCTGGGCCTCGCCGAGACGCAGCAGACGCTCGTGCTGAACCGGCTGCGGGGCCGCATCGCCGTCCAGGTCGACGGGCAGATCAAGACCGGGCGCGACGTCGTGATCGGCGCGATGCTGGGCGCCGACGAGTTCGGCTTCTCGACGGCGCCGCTCGTCACCGCCGGCTGCATCATGATGCGCAAGTGCCACCTCAACACGTGCCCGGTCGGCGTGGCCACGCAGGATCCGGAGCTGCGCAGGAAGTTCGCGGGCAAGCCCGAGCACGTCGTCAACTACTTCTTCTTCGTCGCCGAGGAGGCGCGCGAGCTCATGGCGAAGCTCGGGATCCGCCGGTTCGACCAGCTGATCGGCCGCGCGGACCTCCTCGACATGCGCCGCGGCATCGAGCACTGGAAGGCGAAGGGCCTCGACTTCTCGCGGGTCTTCTACCAGCCGGCCATGCCGGCCGAGGTCGCGCGCTTCCGCTGCGAGGAGCAGGACCACGGCCTCGCGCACGCGCTCGATCACGCGCTGATCTCCGCCGCCGCGCCGGCGCTCGACCGGAAGCAGCCGGTGCGGCTCAGCTACCGTATCCGCAACGCCAACCGGTCGGTCGGCGCGATGCTGTCGGGCGCCATCGCGACGCGCTACGGCCACGCGGGCCTGCCGGACGACACGATCCACGTCGCATTCGAGGGAGTCGCGGGCCAGAGCTTCGGCGCGTTCCTCGCTCGCGGCGTCACCTTCGAGCTGCAGGGCGGGACCAACGACTACGTGGGCAAGGGCCTCTCGGGCGGGCGCATCGTCGTCTTCCCGGATCCGACGTGCCCGGCGAAGCCCGAGGAGAACATCGTCGTCGGCAACACCGTTATGTACGGCGCGATCGACGGCGAAGCGTA
>DASQBO010000066.1:0-4706 GCA_035635175.1 Casimicrobiaceae bacterium
AATTTTAATACGCTTGCGGACGCGCGTGCCGCCGCGGGTCCCTGGGCATTGGCGGTGGAGTCGGCGGGCAAGGCCTGGCTCTTCACGCTCGGCCCCGCCGGAGGGTCGTCGAACGGCCACAAGGTCGTCGAGGTTGGGCCGATCCCGCGGATCACGGCATCGCAGTATCTCCTTCGGATCAACGAAGCCAGCGGGCCGCCGGGAAGCTCCACCGCCGTACATACGCATCCCGGCTCCGAGGCGTTCTTCGTCGTGGCGGGCGAGCAGAGCATCCGGGGCTCCAACGGCGTGACGCGGGTCAAGGTCGGCCAGCCCGAGGTCGGCCGTGGCGCCGACTCCGCGATGCAGGTCTCGAGCAGCGGCGCGACGGATCTGCACGCGCTGGTCATGTTCGTGGTGGACGCCGGCAGACCGTTTTCCTCCCCGGCGTCGTTGCCCTGACCGAACACCGTTCCTCCGGGCCGGCACGTTCGCAAAAGCCGTACGCCGGAGCTTCGCACGGCAGCGCTCGCCGGATGGTTGGCGCGGCCGAGGGTCGATCGCGGGCCGGCGGCCTTGCCGCGTGCTCACTCCGCGACACGATGGTGCGGGATCACGCTGATGTGCCCGTCGGCCTCGAGGATCGCCCAGCGGACGGCGGCGACGTCGGTGATGCCGGTCTTGCGCAGCTCCGCGCGGATGTCCTCGTCGGTGAGGCGCGCGGCGCGCGCCACCGCAGGCACGACGGTGCCGTTGTGGATGAGCACGCGCGGCGAGCCCTCGAGGAGGGCCTCGACCCGCTTGTGGCTGTAGACGAACTGGTGCAGCAGCCTGTTCATCACCATCAGCGTGATCGCGAGCAGCACCCCCGCAAGCACCGAGTTGTCGCCGGCGTTCATCGCGTTCTGGACGGCGTTCGCGAGGACCATGAGCAAGATCACGTCGAACTTGCTCATCTGCGCGAACGGCCGGCTGCCGAGGACCCGCATTGAGACCAGCAGGAAGACGTAGACGATGGCCGCGCGGGCGACGAAATGCCACCACGGATGGCCCGAGTCGATCTGGAACATCGAAAGCAGTTCGGACATGAGATTCTCCCCGAAGCGAGGGTGATGCGACGGTCTTGTGCCGGGGACGGTCCGCCCCCACGTACGCGCGACGGGCGCCACGCGCGCTCGGGGGGACACGCCTCGACAGCGCCTGCCCCGGAGACTAACGTTCCCCGCACCGGGTGCCAATCGCCCGGACCCCGCTCCGATGACTCCCGACCCCGCACCGGCGCTGCCTCCCGTTACCGCGCTCAGGGCGCTTGCGCGGATCGGCGTGTTCCTGCGGCCGTACCGGCGCGAGGTGGTGGCCGCTGCGATCGCCCTGCTCGTGGCCGCCGGCGCGGTGCTGGCCGTGGGTCAGGGCCTCAAGGGCGTCATCGACCGCGGCTTCGGCACGGGAAACGCCGCCGAGCTCGACCGGACGCTCGCGCTGATGCTCGCGGTGATCGTGGTCATGGCCGTGGCGACGTACACGCGCTTCTACTTCGTGTCGTGGATCGGCGAGCGGGTGACCGCGGACCTGCGCCGCGCGGTGTTCGACCACCTGCTTCGGCTGCCCCCGGGCTGGTTCGAGGTGACGCGGACCGGCGAGGTCATCTCGCGGCTCACGAACGACAGCGCGCTGCTCGAGACCGTCGTCGGCTCGAGCCTGTCGATGGCGGTGCGCAACCTGCTGCTCCTCCTCGGCGGGCTCGCGATGCTGGCCGTCACGAGCGCGAAGCTCACGCTCCTCGTGCTGGCCGGCGTGCCGCTGGTCGTCGCGCCGATCGTTCTCTTCGGCCGGCGGGTGCGGCGCCTCGCGCGCGCGAGCCAGGACCGGATCGGCGACGTCGGCGCCTACGTCGACGAGGCGCTGCACGAGATCCGGACCGTGCAGGCGTACGGCCACGAGGCCGTGGACCGCCGGCGGTTCGCCGAGCGCGTCGAGGCGGCGTTCGAGACGGCGCGGCAGCGAATCCGCCAACGGGCTGCGCTGGTCGCGGCGGTGATCGTGCTGGTGTTCGGGGCGATCGGCGTGATCCTCTGGATCGGCGGTCACGACGTCGTCGCGGGCCGCATCAGCGCCGGCCAGCTCTCGGCGTTCGTCTTCTACGCGGTGATCGTGGCCGGGGCGGTCGGCACGATCAGCGAAGTGGTCGGCGACCTGCAGCGCGCGGCCGGCGCCACCGAGCGGATCTTCGAGCTGCTCGCGATCGCGCCGGACATCGCCGCGCCGGCGAGCCCGATTCCGTTGCCCGCGCCGGCCCGAGGCACCGTGTCCTTCGATGCCGTCACGTTCCGCTACCCCTCGCGTCCGGACATGCCCGCCCTCGACGGGTTCGCGCTCCACGTTCCGAGCGGCGAGAACGTCGCGCTCGTCGGACCCTCCGGCGCGGGCAAGACGACGGTCTTCCAGCTCCTGCTCCGGTTCTACGATCCGCAGGGCGGCGCGGTGCGCATCGACGGCGTCGATCTGCGTGCCGCGGATCCCGCCGCGGTGCGCGCGCGGATCGCCGTCGTGCCGCAGGACCCGGTGATCTTCGCGACGAGCGTGCTGGAGAACGTCCGCTACGGCCGGCCGGACGCGACGGAGGCCGACGTCCGCGCCGCGTGCGAAGCCGCCTATGCGGCCGAGTTCATCGCGGAGCTGCCGCAGGGCTATGCGTCGCAACTCGGGGAGCGGGGCGTGCGGCTGTCCGGCGGGCAACGGCAGCGGCTCGCGATCGCGCGAGCGATCCTCGCCGACCGCCCGATCCTGCTCCTCGACGAGGCGACGAGCGCCCTCGACGCCGAGAGCGAGCGCGTCGTGCAGCTCGCGCTCGAGCGGCTGATGGCCCGGCGGACGGTGCTGATCATCGCGCACCGGCTGGCCACGGTGCGCCACGCGGATCGCATCGTCGTCATGGACCGTGGCCGGATCGTCGCGCAGGGCACCCACGACGAGCTCGTCGCCGGCAATCCGCTCTACGCGCGGCTCGCGTCGCTCCAGTTCGGCGCCGTGGAAAGCCCGGCGGCGGCCGTGGTCGCGCCGGACGCGCCCGTGGCAGTACAATGACCGGTTCGCCTGCGCGCGCCATCGTCCTTCGTCATGATCGTCACGTACCCGGACAGCCCGTACGAGCTGCACAAGCCCTTCGAGCCCTCGGGCGACCAGCCCGAAGCGATCGAGCGCCTCGTCGAAGGCCTGAGCGACGGCCTCGCGTACCAGACGCTGCTGGGCGTCACCGGGTCGGGCAAGACGTTCACGATGGCGAACGTCATCGCGCGCACCGGGCGCCCGGCGCTCGTGCTCGCGCCCAACAAGACGCTCGCGGCGCAGCTCTACTCGGAGTTCCGCGAGTTCTTCCCGAACAACGCGGTCGAGTACTTCGTCAGCTACTACGATTACTACCAGCCCGAGGCGTACGTCCCGTCGCGCGACCTCTACATCGAGAAGGACTCGACGATCAACGAGCACATCGAGCAGATGCGCCTCTCGGCGACCAAGGCGATCCTCGAGCGCCCGGACTGCGTGATCGTTGCGACGGTGTCGGCCATCTACGGCATCGGCGACCCGTCCGAGTACCACAGCATGATCCTGCACGTGAAGGAGGGCGACAAGCTCACCCAGCGCGATGCGATCAGGCGGCTGACCGAGATGCAGTACACGCGGAACGAGGCCGACTTCCGGCGCGGCACGTTTCGCGTTCGCGGCGAGGTGCTCGACATCTTCCCGGCCGAGCACGCCGAGAACGCGCTCCGGCTCTCCCTCTTCGACGACGAGGTCGAATCGCTGCAGCTCTTCGACCCCCTCACCGGACACATCAGGCAGCGGATCGGCCGGTTCACCGTGTTCCCGTCGAGCCACTACGTGACTGGGCGCAAGAAGGTGCTCGACGCGATCGAGGCGATCAAGGTCGAGCTCGCGGCGCAGAAGGAGTTCTTCGTCTCGCAGATGAAGCTGATCGAGGCGCAGCGGATCGAGCAGCGGACCCGCTTCGACCTCGAGATGATGACCGAGATCGGCTTCTGCAAGGGGATCGAGAACTATTCGCGGCACCTGTCCGGGCGCCGCGCGGGCGAGCCGCCGCCGACGCTGCTCGACTACCTGCCGCCGAAGTCGCTGATGTTCATCGACGAGTCGCACGTGACGATCCCGCAGACCGGCGGCATGTACAAGGGTGACCGCGCGCGCAAGGAGAACCTCGTCAACTACGGCTTCCGGCTTCCTTCGGCGCTCGACAACCGTCCGCTGCGCTTCGACGAGTTCGAGCGGCTCCTGCCGCAGACGATCTTCGTCTCGGCGACGCCGGCCGACTACGAGCAGAAGCACGCGGGTCAGGTGGTTGAGCAGGTCGTGCGGCCCACTGGCCTCGTCGACCCGGTGCTCGACGTGCGGCCCGCGCAGACGCAGGTCGACGACCTTCTGTCCGAGATCGGTCTCCGGGTCGAGCGGAACGAGCGGGTGCTCGTGACCACGCTGACCAAGCGCATGGCCGAGGACCTGACCGACTACCTGAACGAGCACGGCGTTCGCGTTCGCTACCTCCACTCCGACATCGACACGGTCGAGCGCGTCGAAATCATCCGCGACCTGCGCCTGGGCGAGTTCGACGTGCTCGTCGGCATCAATCTGCTGCGCGAAGGCCTGGATTTGCCGGAAGTTTCGCTCGTGGCGATTCTGGACGCGGACAAGGAAGGTTTTCTGCGCAGCGAAAC
>DASQBO010000067.1:0-3544 GCA_035635175.1 Casimicrobiaceae bacterium
AAAGGAGGCGCCATGGGCGGAATGAAGATTCTGGGGATCGTCCTTCTGGCCGCGGGCCTGCTCGGCCTGGCCTACGGGCATTTCGAATACACCAAGGAGACGCACCAGGGCCAGATTGGACCATTCAAGTTCTCGGTGACCGAAAAAGAGACCGCGGTCATTCCGAGCTGGGCCAGCATCGGGGCGATCGTCGCGGGCGTCGTTCTGCTGGTCGCGAGCCGCAGGTAGCTTCGGCGAGGGCCCGGAGGCGAGGCGGCCGCTGCCACGCCGACCGGCGTCCCGTGCGCCGGGAGAACCTCTCATGCTTCAACGCATCCTCCCTCAACGCGTCGACAACACATTCCGCGGGCACTGGCTTGCGCTTTGGCTCTTTGGCGCGCTCGTGCTCGCGAAAGGCGGCATCGGTCTCGGCACGATCTTCAACGGCCGCTCCGCCGCGACATCGTCCGACGGGATTCCTCTCGATACTTTCTCGCCCGCCGGAGAGCATGCGTTCGTTGCCTTGTTCGCTGCCTGGGGGCTCGCCCAGTTCGTTCTCAATCTCATAGGCCTGGTCGTCCTGATCCGATACCGCGCGCTGGTTCCGTTCATGTTCGCGCTGCTCCTGCTCGAGCACGTGGGCAGGAAGCTGATCTTCTGGTTCCTGCCCCTCGGCGTGACGGGGACCACACCGGGCTTCTTCATCAACCTCGCATTCGTGGCGGTGATGGTCGTCGGATTGGTCCTGTCGCTGTGGAACCCGGGCGACTCTCGGTCGCCGAAATAGAGGATGCGGAACGGCGTCGCGCGAGGCGCGCGGCTTCGATCGTCCCGCTGACAACGGCAACCGGAGCGCTTAGACTTCCGGCATGTCAGCCCGCCCGGACGTCATCATCCGCGAAGTCGGCCTCCGCGATGGCCTGCAGAGCATCGCGCGCGTGCTGCCGACCGGGCAGAAGCTCGAATGGATCCGCGACGCGTGGGCGGCGGGCCAGCGCGAGATCGAGGTCGGCTCGTTCGTTCCGGCGCGACTCCTGCCGCAGCTCGCCGACACCGCCGAGCTCGTCGCCTTCGCGAAGACGCTGCCCGGACTCTTCGCCTCGGTGCTCGTGCCCAACCTCAAGGGCGCGGAGCGCGCGCTCGAAAGCGGCGCCGATCTCATGCTCGTGCCGCTCTCCGCGAGCCGTGCGCACAGCCTCGCCAACCTGCGCAAGCCCCCGGACGACGTCGTCGCGGAGATCGGCCGCATCCGCGAATTGCGCGACGCGGCCGGCTCGCGCTGTCTTCTCGAGGTCGGCATCAGCACCGCGTTCGGCTGCACGATCCAGGGCAGGGTGGAGCCGTCGGAGGTGCTGCGACTGGTCAAGGCCGTGCTCGACGCGGGCGTCGATCGCGTCGGGCTCGCGGACACCGTCGGCTACGCCGACCCGGCGGGGGTGGAAGATCTCTTCGGCCGCGCGCTCGCGGTCGCGGGCGAGAAGCTCACGTGCGGCCACTTCCACGACACGCGCGGGCTCGGCCTCGCGAACGTGTTCGCGGCGTGGAAGCTCGGCATCCGCCGCTTCGACGCGTGCCTCGCGGGGATCGGCGGCTGTCCGCACGCACCGGGCGCGAGCGGCAACGTCACGACCGAGGACGTCGTCTACATGTTCGCGAGCATGGGCGTGCCGACCGGCCAGGACTTCGACCGGCTGATCGCGCTCCGCGCGAAGGTCGCGGGCTGGCTCGAAGGCGAGACGCTGCACGGGACGCTGTGGCGCGCCGGCCTGCCGAAGACGATGCGCGCAGCCCCGGCAGCGCACTGACCGGCATGCCCGACGCCGCCTCGCGCGACGCCGCGCCGCTGCCGCTAACCGGCGTGCGCGTCGTCGAGTTCACGCACATGGTGATGGGCCCGACGTGCGGGATGATGCTGGCCGACCTCGGTGCCGAGGCGATCAAGGTCGAGCCGATCGACGGCGACCGCACGCGGCGGCTGCTCGGCGCGGGCGTGGGCTTCTTCCCGATGTTCAACCGCAACAAGAAGAGCATCGCGATCGACCTCCGCAGCGACGCGGGCGCCGAGGTCGCGCGCCGGCTCGCGGCGAGCGCCGACATCGTCGCCGAGAACTTCAAGCCGGGCACGATGAGCAAGTACGGCCTCGACTACGCGGCGCTGTCGAAGGTCAACTCCAGAGTGATCTACGTGAGCTTGAAGGGCTTCCTGCCGGGGCCGTACGAGCATCGCACCGCGCTCGACGAAGTCGTGCAGATGATGGGCGGCCTCGCGTACATGACGGGCCGCCCCGGCGACCCGCTGCGTGTGGGCAGCAGCATCAACGACATCATGGGCGGGCTCTTCGGCGCGATCGGTGCGCTCGGCGCGCTAATCCAGCGCGGCGTCACGGGCCGCGGCATGGAGGTGCAGTCGGCGCTCTTCGAGAACAACGTCTTCCTCGTCGGCCAGCACATGCTGCAGTACGCGATGACCGGCAAGGCGCCGGCGCCGATGCCCGCGCGCGACAACCCGTGGGCCGTCTACGACGTGTTCACGGTGAAGGACGGCGAGCAGATCTTCCTCGCCGCTGTCAGCGACTCGCAGTGGGTGACCTTCTGCGACGCGCTCGGCTTCGCCGACCTCAAGGCCGATCCCGCGCTCGCGACCAACAACCTGCGCGTGCAGCGGCGCCCGGCGCTGCTCAAGACGCTCGGCGAGCGGATCGCGCACCGCTCCGCCGCCGAGCTCGCCGCGCTGTTCGAGCGCGTCGGGCTCCCGTTCGCGCCCATCCGGCGCCCGGAGGATCTGCTCGACGATCCGCATTTGAACGCGACCGGCGGGCTCGCCGACGTGCGGCTGCCCGACGGCGAGCGCGCGGGCCAGACGGTCAAGGCCACGCTGTTCCCGATCGCGCTCGACGGCCATCGCCTCGGCGTGCGGCTCGACCCGCCGCGGATGGGCGAGCACACCCGGGCGCTGCTGGCGTCGATCGGCTACGATGCGACGGAGATCGACACGCTGCTCGCGCAGCGCGCGGTTGCCTGACTCACAACATGGAGCTACGGATGACTCGATGGTCGGCCCTGGTCGGTTTGGTGGCGCTCGCGTGCGTCGCGCCTGCGCACGCGCAGTTCGGCGAACGCGCGGTGAAGTTCATCCTCCCGGTGGCGACCGCCTCGGGCGTCGACACGATCACGCGCGCGGCCGAGCCGGCGCTCTCGAAGGCGCTCAATGCCCCCATCGTCATCGACAATCAGCCCGGCGCCGGCGGCATCGTCGGCACCTCCGCGCTCGTGAAGTCGCCCCCCGACGGCTACACGCTGTCGATCGTGTCGAACAACCACGTGATCTACCCGAGCGTCTACAAGTCGCTGCCGTTCGACCCGATCGCCGACATCACCCCGATCGCGGTCATCGGCTCGACGCCGATCGTCATCGTCGTCAACGCGAAGGTGCCCGCGAAGAACGCGCAGGAGCTGATCGCGCTGCTCAAGGCGAATCCGGGCAAGTACAACTACGGCTCGTCGGGCAACGGCACGATCCTGCACCTCGCGGCGGCGATGTTCTTCGACGAGGCGGGCGTCACCG
>DASQBO010000068.1:0-22808 GCA_035635175.1 Casimicrobiaceae bacterium
AAGTCGGGCGGCTACCTGATCGTCGACCAGACCGAGGCGATGACGACGATCGACGTCAACACCGGCGGCTTCGTCGGCGGCCGCAGCTTCGACGACACGATCTTCAAGACGAACCTCGAGGCCGCGCAGGTGATCGCGCGCCAGCTCCGGCTGCGCAACCTCGGCGGCATCATCATCATCGACTTCATCGACATGGAGAACGCCGAGCACCGCAGCGCCGTGCTTGCCGAGCTCAACCGCGCGCTCGACCGCGACCGCACCCGGCTCACCGTCAACGGCTTCACCCAGCTGGGCCTGGTCGAGATGACCCGGAAACGCACGCGCGAGTCGCTCGCGCACGTCCTCTGCGAACCGTGCCCGACGTGCAAGGGCCGCGGCGAGCTCAAGACGGCGCAGACCATCTGCTACGAGATCCTGCGCGAGATCCTGCGCGAAGCGAAGCAGTTCAACGCGCGCGAGTTCCGCATTCTGGCCGCGCAGCCGGTGATCGACCTCTTCCTCGAGGAGGAGTCGCAGTCGCTCGCGCAGCTCGGCGACTTCATCGGCAAGCCCATCTCTCTGCAGGTCGAGTCGATCTACACGCAGGAGCAGTACGACATCGTGCTGATCTGACCAGCCCGCGGTCATGACCGTCTCCCTCTGGACGCGCGCCAAGGCGCTGGCGGCGCGGCTTTTCCGGCGCGCGCCCGCGGCGGGTCGCTGGACGACGGGCGCGAAATTCTCCTGGCGCGGCTGGCTCACGACACTGCCGTGGCTCTGGCCGCGGCGCGAATACCTGCTCTACCTGCCGGCGGGCTGGTCGCGCTGGCGGCGCGCGCCGCTCTTGTTGCTCTGCCACGGCTGCAAGCAGACTCCCGAGGAATTCGCGCAGGGAACGCGGATCGCCGCCCTCGCCGACCGCGAGGGCTGGCTCGTGCTCATGCCGCGACAGAAGGACTCGGCCAACGCCTGGCGCTGCTGGAACTGGTTCGACCAGGCGACGGGCGCCGGGCGCGGCGAGGCCGCGATCGTCGCCGCGATGGTCCGCTCGGTTCGCCGCTGGCGCCGCGCCGATCCGGCGCGCGTCGTCGCCGTCGGCATGTCGGCGGGCGGCGCGCTCGCGGCGGTGTTGGGCCTGCGCGCCGCCGGCGTCGTGCGCGCCGCGGCCGTGCATTCGGGCGTCGCGTGCGGGGCTGCGCTGTCGGCGTTCACGGCGATCGGGGTGATGCAGCGCGGTCCCGAAACCGACGTCGAGGCGATTGCCGCCTCCGCGCGCGGCGCGGACCCGTCCGCCGTGCCGCTGCTCGCGATCCACGGCGAGGCCGACGGCACGGTGGCGACGTCGAATGCGACCGCGCTCGTGCGTCAGTATCTGCGCTTCAACGGCCATCCCGCGGTGCCGACGCCGATGTTGCCTGCCTCGTCGCTGCCGCCTCCTGATTCCGAGCACCACGAGCTCCACGGCGGGCGCATGACGACGACACGCGAATGGTCGCGCGACGGCCGGATCGTCGTCCGCTACGTGTCGATCGCGGGGCTCGGACACGCGTGGAGCGGCGGCGACGACGCGCTCCCCTACAACGACGCGCAGGGCCCGGACGCGACGGCGTTGGTCGCCGATTTCATCCGCGACGCACTGGCGTAGTATGAAGTTCGGCGCTGCGCCTCGGAGACGCCCATGCCCGCCACCGCGATGAACCACTTCACGATCCTCACCGACGACGTCGACGCGACGGTCGCGTTCTACGGCGACCTGCTCGGCCTCGCGCCAGGCGCGCGGCCACCGTTCGGCTTTCCCGGCGCGTGGCTCTACGCGGGCGGCCAGCCGATCCTGCACGTCGTCGGCGGCCGGCCGCGCGCCGAGCTCAAGGCCGGCGTCATCGACCACATGGCGTTCTCGGCGAGGGAGCTCGCGGCGACGATCGCGAAGCTGGAGGCGCGCGGGCTGGCCTACGAATGCCGGCCGCTGCCGGGCATCGGCACCTGGCAGCTCTTCTTCCACGATCCCAACGGCGCCCGCGTCGAGCTCGACTTCGACGCCGCAGAGAAGCGGTGATCGTCACGCGGCGCACGGCCGCGCCGCGCGCGGAGCTCGATCACCTCGTCGTCGCCGCGGCGACGCTCGCGGACGGCATCGACTACATTGCCGCGCTGACCGGCGCCACGCCGCAGCCGGGGGGACGCCACGTCGCGATGGGCACGCACAACGCGCTCCTGCACCTCGGCGAGCGCGCCTACCTCGAGATCATCGCCACCGATCCCGCCGGCGCGAAGCCGCCGCGCCCGCGATGGTTCGACCTCGACGACGTCGCGCTGCAGGCGGAGCTCGTCGAGCAGCCGCGGCTCGTCCACTGGGTCGCGCGCACCGCCGACATCGAGCGCTCGGCCGCCGCGTGTCCGCTCGCGCTCGGCGCGATCCTTCCGTTCGAGCGCGGCGACTTCCGCTGGCGCATCACGGTGCCGGAGGACGGCAGACGGCCCGCGCGGGGCGTCGTGCCGGCGCTGATCCAGTGGGACGTTCCGTTCCACCCCGCGGACCGCCTGCCCGGGTCGGGCGTCTCGATCGCGCAGTTCGGCGCGACGCATTCGGACCCGGGGCCGGCTCGCGCCGCGCTCGCGGCGCTCGGCCTCGAGGACACGCTGCACGTCACCTACGATCGCGAGACGCGCCTCGCGGCGATGCTGCGGACGCCACGAGGAATCGTGACGCTATAAGGTCACGCGAGCGCCCCGCGCGCAGCGACCGGCCACACGCACTCGACGCGGGACCCGCGGACGCCGACGATCCAGTCGTAAAGATTGACCGTCGGGTCGCAGTGGCCCGGGATCAGCCAGACGCGGTCCCCCGGCTGCGGCGGATCGCGGTCGGCCGCGACGGCGAGCACCCCGTGCTCGTCGGATGCCTTCGCGTAGTCGAGCCCGCGCGCGCCGTAGACCTGCGGCGGCCCGGAGTCGAACGCGAACGCCTTGAGTCCCGCGTCGACGACTGCGCGCTCGCGGGCCGGCGCGCTCATCACCGCGGCGACGACGAAGAGGCTCTGCTCGAAGTGGTGCTCGTCGGGCGCGAGCGCGTTGCGGTGGTAGTCGGCGTCCATGAAGACGTAGGAACCCGGCTGGATCTCGGTGTAGACGCCGCTGTCGCGCTCGAGCTGCCACGTCCCGGTGCCGGCGCCGGTCACCACGGGGCACGCGACGCCGGCCGCCTCGATCGCCGCCTTGGTCTCGCCGGCGAGCGCGACGGCCGCGGCGATCGCCGTGCGCCGCTCCTCGGGCTTGCGCAAGTGCTGCGCGCCGCCGTGGTACGCGTGCACGCCGCGGAAGCGCAGCGCCGGCGTGCGCGCGACCCGCGCCGCGAGCGCTGCTGCAGCGTCGCCGGGCGCCACGCCGCAGCGGTGCGCGCCGACGTCGATCTCGACCAGGACGTCGAGCGTGACGCCCGCGGCCTTCGCCGCCGCGCCGAGGTGGCCGATCGCCGCGGCGTCGTCGACGAGCACGCCGATCGTCGCGTCGCGGGCGAGCGCCGCGAGGCGCGCGAGCTTGCCCGCGCCGACGATCTCGTTGGTGACGAGCACGTCGCGGATCCCGGCGGCGACGAACGCCTCCGCCTCGCCGACCTTCTGGCAGCAGATCCCGGCCGCGCCGCGATCGATCTGGAGCTCGGCGATCGCGGGGCACTTGTGCGACTTCGCGTGCGGACGGAGCGCGATGCCCGCGCCGTGCGCCGCGTTCGCCATCAGGTCGAGGTTGCGCTCGAGCGCGTCGAGATCGACGACGAGCGCCGGCGTGTCGACGTCGTCGACGGCGTCGCCGACGCGGGCGGGGGGCCTCTGCATGGCCGCGATCGTACCGCAATCGCGTCGACGAGCGCGTTCGGAGGCCACGCCTCGGCGCGTCGTCTACCGCGGCCGTGCGGAGGCCGAACCGTCGAGCCGCTCGCGCCTCGACAAATCGTTGCGCCGCGCTGTCGGCCTCGTGCGCCGACTCGCCCGAGTCGCATCCCCCCGCAGGAACCGCGCGGGGCCCCTGCTCCTACGCTCGCGTCGCTACTTCGGGTCTACGGCCTCGAGCGCGGCGAGCTGGCCGTACACGACCTGCGCGACGGTGAGGAGCTGCGCGCGGTCGAGCCCGCCCGAGATCGCGTAACCGCAGTCGTCGTCGACCCAATAGAACACGCCGACGCCGTTCTCGACGGCGTAGCGGAATGCGGTCTCGCCGCTGTCCGCCGTCTTCCTGCCGCCGACCGACTGCCGGCGCACCTGCAGCGAGAGCCGCTGCTTGTCGGCGTTCTCGTACATGAAGAGCGCCGTCGGATTCTCGTTGCCCGCGACGAGGCGCCCGCCGACGAGCGCATAGCCGAGCCCGTTCAGGTCGGGGGCGTGCACCTTGAAGCCGAGCCGCTTGGTGAGCCACGTCACGAGGCTCTTCTCCTCGCTTCCCGGAACCTCGACCGGGCGCCGCACGTCGGCCGCGTAGAGCGCATGCGCGAAGGCCGCCTGCCGCGCAAAGGTCGTCGGCGTGCCGGACCGCTCGATCATCGCATCGCGGCCGAGCCAGCCCACCGCCACGCCGACGACGAGACTCGCCGCCATCGCGAACGCCGGCGCGATCCAGCGCCTGACTGCCGTTCCGCGCCTGGGCGGCGTCGCAGCGGCGAGGAGCGAGTCGGGCACCGGCTCGGCGAGCAGCGGATCGAGCGCGTCGCGCAGTGCGGCGCTCTGCGCGCGGATGGCGCCGACGCGCGCGGCGAGCTCCGGGTCGACGGCGAGCAGCGCCTCGACCTCCTCCAGCCGGTCCGACGCGAGCTGGCCGTCGGCGTAGGCGTGGAGGTCCGCTTCGGAGAGAGGGTTGCGGGCGGAGCTCATGGGCCGGCGTCCAGGATCACTTGACGACGCGGAGAGCGCTGGCGGGATCGGCGACGAGCCGCCGCAGCTTCTCGCGCGCGCGCGAGAGGCGCGACATCACGGTCCCGATCGGCACGGCGAGCATCGTCGCGATCTCCTCGTAACGCAACTCCTCGACCGCCGCGAGCAGCAGGACCTCGCGCTGGTCCGGCGGCAAGCGGCCCATCTGCGTCACCAGCTCGAGCAACTCGACGCGGTCGAGCTGGTTGCCGCGCACCGGCAGCTGCCAGGCGGCGCCGCTCGTGTCGGCGTCGAGCGAGACGTTTCCCGCTTCGCGCCGCGCGACGGCGAGCTGGTTGACGTAGACGTTGTGCATCACCGTGAACAGCCATGCGCGAAGGTCCGTTCCCGCCTGCCACAGCCGGCGCTTCTCCCAGGCACGCGCGAGCGTGTCCTGCACGAGGTCGTCGGCGCGGGTGGCATCGCCGGTCAGCACGCGGGCGTAGCGGCGCAGACGCGGGATCGCGGCGACGAGCTCGGGATGCGGCAGCGCGGGGTCGGCGGGCGGCATGGAACGGGAAGGCGCTTGCGCAACGGGGCCCACGGATTCCTGCGGGGCCGCGAGTCGCCATGTTACGCCCTGCGTCGACTCCGGCGGCCGCTCCGCTGACGCGCCGACGCTAGCCGGGCGGCGAGCCGGATGCGCGCGTCCAGCGGGCATTCGGGATCGCGGCGTCGCCGCGGCGATGGGCAGGCATCGAGTCTCCCTTGGTGTTGTCGATCTCGCCCCGGCCAACAGCGCCCCCGGCGGGGCTATTCCCCCGGGCCCGACGGGCGGACGGGCCGCCCGTCGCGGGTCAGTGCAGCAGGAACAGCGTGGCGAGCCCGAGGAAGATGAAGAAGCCGCCGGAGTCGGTCGCCGCGGTGATCATCACCGACGAGCCGATCGCCGGATCGCGCCCGAGCCTGAGCATCGTCATCGGAATCAGCACCCCCATCAGCGCGGCGAGGATCAGGTTCAGGGTCATCGCGAGCACCATCACGAGTCCGAGCGAGACGTCCTTGTAGAGCAGCATCGCGACGAGCCCCATCACGCCGCCCCAGACGAGCCCGTTGACGAGGCTGACCGTGATCTCCTTGCGGATGAGCTGCCGTGCATGCTCCGGCGAGACCTGTCCGAGCGCGATCGCGCGGACGATCATCGTGATCGTCTGGTTGCCCGAGTTGCCGCCGATCCCGGCGACGATCGGCATCAGCGCGGCGAGCGCGACGAGCTTTTCGATCGAGCCCTCGAACACGCCGATCACGCGCGAGGCGATGAACGCGGTGACGAGATTGACCGCGAGCCACGTCCACCGGTTGCGGAACGACGCCCACACCGAGGCGAAGACGTCCTCCTCCTCCCGCAAGCCCGCCTGCGCGAGCAGGTCCTCCTCGCCGCGCTGGCGGACGAAGTCGAGGACCTCGTCGACCGTGACGCGCCCTACGAGCTTGTCGTTGGTGTCGACCACCGGCGCGGACACGAGGTCGTAGCGCTCGAACGCGCTCGCCGCGGCGTCGGCCTTCTCGTGCTGCAGGAGCTTGACCGCGGGAGGCTGCATCACCGCCTCGACCTTCGTGTCCGGGTCGGTCACGAGCAGCTTGTTGATCGGCAGCACGCCGAGGAGCTTCTCCTCGCGGTCGACGACGAAGAGCTGGTCGGTCTGCCCCGGCAGCTCGTCCCGCCGTCGCAGGTAGCGCAGCACGACCTCGAGCGTGACGTCGGGGCGCACGCTGACGTCCTCGAAGTCCATCAGCGCGCCGACCATGTCGTCTTCGAAGGACATCGCGGCGCGGAGCTGCTCGCGCTCCTCGACCGGGAGGCTCTGGAACACGTCGTCCATGACCTCCTGCGGGAGGTCGGGCGCGAGGGCGGCGATCTCGTCCGCCTCGAGCGTCTCGGTCGCGGCGACGAGCTCCTCGGTGTCCATCGAGGAGATCAGCGACTCGCGGACGGCGTCCGAGACCTCGAGCAGGATCTCGCCGTCGCGCTCGGCCTTCACCAGGTCCCAGATGTAGAGGCGCTCGTCGAGCGGCAGCGCCTCGAGGATGTACGCGATGTCCGCCGGGTGCAGGCGGTCGAGCTTCCTCTGGAGCGCCGCCTTGCTCTTCTTGTAGACGGAGCTCTCGGCGAGCTCGGAGGCCGCGGTGTGGCCCTCGCTCGCCTCCTGGTCGATGACGAGGCCCTCGACGAGCCGGTGCTTGCGCAGGAGCGCGGTCACGTCGGCGAGCGCGCGCCGCACGCTGGTGCGCGGCTCGGACCGCTCGGCGGACTTCTCTTCGACGGTCTCGGCCATGGCGCTGGGGGAGGAACTCGGCGCCGTGGCGCCCGGCCCGGATTCTACGGGAAGCGCGCACACGGCGGGGAGCCGCGGGCGGGGTCGCCGTGACGATCGGTCCGGGGACCGGAAATCGACTCCGGCAAGGCGCTACGGCAGCTGGGCCCCCGGCATCCGCGCGAGGATCGTCGCGACGCGTCCCGCCAGGTAGACCGACTCGGGGTTGCGCTCGAACAGACGCGGCGAGGGCGCCATCGCGGCGAGCCGCGCGGCCTGCTCCGCCGAAAGTCGCGAGGCAGGAAGGCCGAAATAGCGCTGCGCGGCGGCCTCGGCGCCGAACACGCCGTTGCCCCACTCGATGACGTTGAGGTAGAGCTCGAGGATCCGCCGCTTCGGGAGCATCGCCTCGAGCAGCACGGTGACGACCGCCTCCTCCGCCTTGCGCACGTAGCTCTTCTCCGGCGAGAGGAACAGGTTCTTCGCGAGCTGCTGGGTGATCGTCGAGCCGCCGGCGACGACTCGGCCCCTGCGCTCGTTCTTCTCTAACGCCGACCGGATGCCGTCCCAGTCGAAGCCCGAGTGCTCGACGAACTTGGCGTCCTCGGCGGCGATCATCGCGCGCCGGAGGTTGGGCGAGATCCGCTCGAGCGGCACCCACGCGTAGCGGAGCTGCGCCTTCGGGTTCCTCGCGCGCGCCTCGGCCATCCGTTGCGCCATGAACGCCGTCTCGCGCGGGGGATAGTAGCGGTACCAGCCGATCGAGGCCGCGACGTAGGCGAGCCACAGCAGCGGGATCGCCGCGAGGACGGCGACGATCCGCGGCGTCCAGCGCGCGGCGGGATTGCGCTTCATGGGACCGCGGCGCCGCGTCGGGCGCGGCCGCTCACTCGCTGCGCAGCTGGTCGCCCTTCGTGAACGACCACGTGCGCGTGATGTGCAGGATGTCGGTGTCGCGCCGGATGTCGGGGGGGAACGGCGCGAACGGCGCCGACATCTCGACGATGTGCACGGCCGCGGCGTCGAGCACGCGCTGCCCCGACGACCGGTTCACCGAGACGCTCTCGACGCTGCCGTCGGCGCGGATGGACACCGTGAGAAGCAGGTTGCCGTAGAGCTTGAGGTCGCGCGCGGCCTGCGGGTAGTTGCGGTTGCCGATGCGCTCGATCTTGAGCCGCCAGTCCTCCACGTAGCGCGCGAACCGGTACTCCTCGGCGCGCGCGCCGACGAAGCGCCGCTTCGGCCGCTTCTGGTAGGCGTCCATGTCCTTCGCGATCTGCGCCTCGAGCCGAATCGCCTCGAGCGTCTGCTGCATGAGCTCCGCCGAAGTCGGCATCTCCTTCGGATCCGCCGCCTCGGTCGGCTTGGGGACGGCCGGCGCCGCGGGCGCGCTCTTGAGCCGCGTCATCAGCTCGCGCGTCTGCTGCTCGAGCGACTCGACCCGCTGCGTCGCGACCGTCAGGTCCGCGCTGCGACTGTCCTTCGGCAGCACCGGTAAGGGCGTCTTCGCCCGCCGATCGGCGTCGGTGTTGCCGCCGCCGTCGAGGTGCGCCTGCGCGAGGATGTCGGCCTTGGTCGGCTTCGTCGGCGATTTCGCGTTGACGAGGGCGACTTCGAGCGGCGGCCCCCGGTCCAGCATCTTCTGCAGGTCGAACGGCTGGAACTTGATCGCGAGCACGATCACGTGGATCGCGATCGAGATGGCCAGCGTGTAGCGGAAGAGGCGGCCGGACCGGTCGTCGCCACCGCGCTCGAGGATCGGCAGCCAGACCGGCGTCGCGAGCGCGGCGACATCGGCGGACATCGCCGGCGCCGCGGCAAGCTTCGGCCTCGGCGCCGCAGGACGGCGAGCCGGCTGGGGCGTCGACGGCGCGGGGGCCGCGGCGGGGATCGGCGTGATGGCGGCGCGCGCGCGGGCGCCGCGGGGCTTCGAGGGCGCGCGTGCCGGCGGTGCCGTCGCCTCCGTCGGCTCGTTCGCCGGCGCCGGCAGGACCTTGCGGCGGGGCGCGGCCTTCGCGCGCGCGGCCGGCGCCTTCGCTGGGGGCGCCGGTCCCTCCGGAATCGCGGGCGACAGCGTTCTGGGCGAGGCGGGTCGACGCGGCAAAGGGGTGGTCGGCGTTATGTCAACGTCGTATTGTAGCCTGCGCTTTCCGCCGCGTCAGACGTCCGTCAGGCCGCCGGCCCCGCGTAGCGGCACTCGAGTGTTGCAGAAAGGAGATCGACGCGGCCGATCGCCACGCGGACCGGCGTATCGGGGGCGAGCCCCGGCAGGTCCGGGAGCCGGACTACCAGCGGAAGGCGGTCGAGGCGGGCGAGCCCCTCGCGGATCACGCTCGCCGTCGTCTCGGCAACGCCTTCCTGCAGCAGCCAGCGCAGGCACCAGTAGTGCTCCATCCGGTCCTGGAACTCGGCGTAGCTCGAGTACGTCGCCTCGAAGTCGGCGAGCGCCGCGTGGAGCTCCGCGTCGTTCTCGGGGTACGGAACCCTTTCCCCGCCGAGCACCGCGAGGAGCTGGCGCTGGTTCACGAGGTCCGAATAGCGGCGGAGCGGGGAGCTCGCCCACAGGTAGTGCGCGAGGCCGAGTCCCTGGTGCTCGCCGGGCCGCGTGCTCATCTTCACCTTGCCGTTCGACTGCGTGCGGTAGAGACCGGCCGCGCGCGCGCGGGAGAGCAGTTCGCCCCATGTGCGGTTGACGAAGATCATGAGCTCGGAGACGACCTTGTCGAGCGGCGAGCCGCGCGGCCGGGGAACGATCGACACCTTGCCGTCGGGCGCAGCGTCCCAATCGACGTAGAAGCTGTAATCGATCCGCGAGACGTCCGGCTTGCCGCGCAGCGCGGCCTGCGCCTGCGCAAACCGCCACAGCACGCGGAGCTCGGCGCTCCATTCGGGATCGGACGGCGCGGGCAGATCGTTCGCGAACGCGTCGCCGACGGCGTCGAGCCGCAGGTTCGCCGCGACCGGCACGCGATTCACGCGCGTCTCGTGTCGAACGAGGGCGCCGTCCGCGTCCACCTCGGCATAGAGCGACAGCGCCGGCCTTGCGGCGCCCTCGGCGAGCGTGAACGCCGCGATCGCTGCCTCCGGCAGCATCGTGATCTTGCGGCCCGGCATGTAGACCGTCGACAGCCGTTCGCGCGCGATCGCGTCGAGCGGCGAGCCGCGCGGCATCGCGAGCGCCGGCGCCGCGATGTGGATCCCGATCTCGTGGTGCCCGTTCGGCAGCTCGCGCACCGAGAGGGCGTCGTCGATCTCCGTCGTCGTGTGATCGTCGACCGAAATCGCGCGCACGTCGGCGGTCGGCAGCTCCGGCAACGGCGGCAGGTCGCCCCACGGCGGGAATGCGATTCCCTTCGGGAAGGCCTGCGCGAGGAAGCCGTTGTAGTGATAATCGTGCGTCGACGGAATCGCGCCGCACGAGGCGAGAAGCGCGACCGCGTTCGTCTGCGCCGAGTCGCAGGCGGCCGCGAGCGCCTTCCACTCAAGCGCGTTCTTGTCGGGCCCGTAGAGCAGCATCGGGAGCTTCGTGCGGATCGCCTCCGGCAGCCGGTGCGAACGAAGCTCGTCGACCCACGCCGCCATCTGCTCGCCCTCGCGCCGCTTGCGCTCGACGGACGCGAGCGCGGCCCTGAGCGCGTCGGCCGGCGCGCGGCGATAGCGGCCCTTGCCGCGCTTGTAGAAGTACATCGGCGCGGAGGCGAGGGCGACCGCCACCGCCGCGGCCTCGGGCGGCGCCGGCGCGCGGCCGTAATATTCGCGAGCGAGGTCGGCAAACGCGAATTCGTCGTCGGCCGACACTTCCCACAGGAAGTTCGGGTCGAGCTCGCGCGCGAGCGCCAGCGCCTCCGCCTGCAGCGCGGACGGCGACGGCTCGGCGAAGCGCAGGAGCACGGCCGCCGCCTTGACCTTGATCCGCTTGCCGGACGCGGCCTCGACCTGCAGCGACGCCTCGTTGTCGGCGAGGACGGTTCCGGCCTTGAGCTGGCCGTCGTCCTCGAAGAAGACGTGCATGGACGCGAAGCGCGGCACGCCGCGCCGCGCCGCCTCGGGGAAAGGGGGCGAATTATAGCGCGGCGCGAGCGGCTCGCCGGGGCCCCGGGCGCGAAGCGCCGAGGGGGAGCGAGCAATCGCGAGTGGCGACGCGAGCCGAGGAGCAGGGGCCCCCGAGCGAAGGGGATGCGACTCGGGCGAGTCGGCGCAGCGAGGCCGACAGTGCGGCCGTCGCCATGCGCGGCGGTGCGGAGGCCGAGGCCGCAGGCGGCCGACTACTCAGCGCCACAATCAACTCTGGCGGATCGGAGGCCGCGGCGCGAGCGGCTCGCCGGGGCCCGCCGGGATCGGAGGCCGCGGCGATCGGGACCGCCGGAGCGGAGCCCTTGCGCTCCGGCCGCCCTGCTACCGCAGCTTCTGCACCCGCTCGACTTCGGAGGCGTAGAGCTTCTGGATCGCGGGGTCGTACGTCGCGAGGGCCTTCTCGGTCACCGGTTTCGCGATCTCCCGCATCCGCTGCTGCTCGGCCGGCGCGACTGCATTGAACACCATCCCCTTCGCCTGGAGCTCGCCGACCGCGGTCTCGGCGGCGGCTCGGCTCACCTGCCGCTGATAGTCGCGGGCTTCGATCGCGGCGTCCTGCAGGATCTTTCGCTCGGCGGGCGAAAGCTTGTCCCAGAACTTTCCGCTGACGAGGATGATGTTGGTACCGTAGACGTGGTTCGTTCCGCTCAGGAACTTCTGCACCTCGTAGAACTTGTTCGACAGGATGACCGCGTACGGATTCTCCTGGCCGTCGACCGTCTTCGTCTCGAGCGCGGTGTAGAGCTCGCTGAAGCTCATCGGCACCGGATTCGCCTTGAATGCCTTGAACGTCTCCAGGAACACCGGATTCGGGATCACGCGGAGCTTGAGGCCGTCGAGGTCCTCGGGCTTCGTGATCGGACGCTTGCTGTTGGTCACGTTGCGGAAGCCCAGATCCCAGTACGCGAGGCCCACGAGGCCCTTCTCGGGGAGCTTCTCGAGCAGCGCCTTGCCCAGCGGGCCGTCGAGCAGCGCGAACGCCTGCGCGTGATTGGCGACCGTGAACGGAAAGTCGATGACGCCGTAATCCTTCACGATGCCGACGAGCGACGTCGTCGCGGGTGCCTGCATCTCCTGCACGCCCCCTTGCAGCGCCGACGTCTGCTGCTGCTCGGTGCCGAGCTGGTTGGACGGAAATTCCTTCACCTGCAGCTTGCCCCCGCTCTTCGCGGCAACGAGCTCGGCGAATCTCTTCACCCCCATGCTCACCGGGTGGTCGGGGTTGTTGAGGTGACCGAAACGGATCACGCGCTCCTGGATTTCCTGCGGGAACGCGGGGCTCGCGACGAGCGCGAGCAGCAGCGCGGCGAGCAGCGCGCGGGACTGGACGTTCATGGAATGGCTCCTCGAGGTTCGCGCGGCCCGGCGTTCGAGGCCGTACGGGACGAGCATGGCGACCGCGCGAAGCCTTTCGAGTATAGGACGGCGAGGGGGCGGCGGCGCACGCCTGCTTCGAAAGTGGGCGCGTGCCGCCCGCTCGAACAACGCTCGCCGCCCGTCGCCCGAACCTCAGGCGCGGAGATCGTTGAATGCGGCGTCGATCGCGCGCCGCAGCTCGTCGTAGCTCTTCGTGACGGGAAACTGCGGGAACGCCTGGACGATCGCGGCCGGCGGGCGGAAGAAGACGCCGCGGTGCGCTTCGCCGAGCATCGCGGTGTCGTTGAAGCTGTCGCCCGCGGCGACCACGCGGAAGTTGAGCTCGCGCAGTCGGCGCACCGCCGCGCGCTTCTGGTCGGGCATCCGCAGACGGTAGTTGACGACGGTGCCGTCGACGTCGGTCTCGAGCGAGTGGCAGAAGAGCGTCGGCCGGCCGAGCTGCCGCATCAGCGGATGCGCGAACTCGTAGAACGTGTCCGACAGAATGATCACTTCGTAGGTGTCGCGCAGCGCGTCGAGGAACTCGAGCGCGCCTTCGAGCGGCGCCATCCCGGCGATCACGCTCTGGATGTCGGGCAGCCCGAGTGCACGCTCGCGGAGAATCCGCAGCCGTCCCGCCATCAGCTTGTCGTAGTCGGGCTCGTCGCGCGTCGTCCGCGCGAGCTCGGGGATCCCCGTGCGCCCCGCGAACTCGATCCAGATCTCCGGAACCAGGACGCCCTCGAGATCGAGGCAGACGATCTGCATGGGCACCCGTCAGCGGCCGCGGGCGCGCCGGATCACGTCGTAGACTGCGACCAGGTCCGCGATCGGGATCTGCCCCGGCGCGGACGCCGCCTCGCCGACCGCGAACGACAGCGACGAGCCGAACGCGCCGCCCACCATCCGCGTAACCGAGCCCAGCGCGCCCATCGACATGCTGATCAACGGGATCTTCGCCTTCGCGTCCGCTTCGGCGGTCGCGGCGAGCAGCGTGAGCACGTCCATCCGGTCGCGCGGCATCGCGGCGACCTTGGCGACGTCGCCGCCGAGCCGCTCGGCTTCGAGGAAGCGCTGGACGAGGAAGTCGCGGCCCGGCGTGTAGCCGAAGTTGTGATACGACAGGATCACGCGCGTACCGTGCCCGCGCGCGTCGTCGCGCACGCGCTGCACGTGCGCAGCGTCGTTCCCCATCTCGAAGTCGAGGAAGTCGACGAGCCCCGCGGCGCCGACCGCGTCGTACAGGCGGACCACGCCTTCGTCGTCGAGCGGAATCGCCTCGCCGCCTTCGCGGGTCGAGCGGCGCGTGAAGATGAGCGGCAGTTCGCCGATCGCGGCGCGCAGCGCGCGCCCGGTTTCGAGCACCGCGGCGGTCTCCCCGATCGCGCCGAAGTAGTCGACGCGCCACTCGACGACGTCGGGCGCCTTCGCGACGACGCTCGCCGCTTCGGCGAGCACGCGCTCGCGCGTCCTGCCGACGATCGGCGTGCAGATGAGCGGCGTCTCGCCGCCGAGCTTGCGCCCCCTGATGTCGATGACCTTGGCCGGATCCATGCGTCGCTCCCCGTTCGCGCCGGATTATCGCATTGCCGCGGCCCGTTCCCGGCGCAGCTCCGGTGCGACGAAACGCCGCGGGGACTCACGCGGCGGGCGCCGCGGCGGCGCCGCCGAGGAACAGGCGGTTGAGGTCGGGTTCGTCGAGCAGCGCCGCGGCCGGACGGTCGAGCGCGAGGCGCCCCATCTCGAGCACAAGCGCGCGGTCCGCGTACTTGAGCGCAGTGCGCACGTTCTGCTCGACCATGAGCACGGTCGTGCCGGCGTCGACGAGCTCGCGCAAGAGCGTCATCACCTCCTGCACGAGCTTCGGCGACAGGCCGATCGACGGCTCGTCGATCAGGAGCACGCGGGGGCGGAGCAGGAGCGCGCGACCGATCTCGAGCTGCTTCTGCTCGCCGCCCGAAAGCGTCGACGCCTGGCTGTCGCTGCGTTCCCGGACGCGCGGAAACCGCCGCAGCACCTCTTCGATCCGCGGGCCGAGCTCGCGCCGCGGCAGCGTGATGCCGCCGAGCTCGAGGTTGTGGCGCACCGACAGCGAGCCGAAGAGGTTTCGCCCCTGCGGGACGAACGCGAGGCCGTCGGCGAGAAGGGAGCGAGGCGGACGGCCGTTGATCCGCCTGCCTTCGAAGCGGATCTCGCCGCTCCGCGGGACGAGGATGCCGAAGAGCGTCTTCAGCACCGTCGATTTCCCGGCGCCGTTGGGCCCGATCAGGAGCGTGATCTCGCCGCGGCGGGCGTCGAGCGTCGTGCCGTTGAGGATCGTGAGGCTCGGCGAATAGCCGGCGACGACCTGGTCGAACTCGATGATCCTGTCGATCACGACGACCTCCTCCGGGCCAGCCGCTTCGCGGCGTCGCGCACCCCCTCCCGCAGGAGGGGGCGCCGCGCCCCCGGGGGCGGCCCGGCGGGCGCGGTTCGTGCCTTCGCTCGGCGGTTCATCGTTCAGTTGCCCAGGTACGCCTCGAGCACCTGCCGGTTCGCCTGCACCACCTGCGGCGGTCCCTCGGACAGCACCCTGCCCTCGACCATGCAGATCACGTGCGGGCAGAGCTTCATGATGAAGTCCATGTTGTGCTCGATGACGACGAAGCTGCCTCCTTGCGTCCGGTTGAGCTTCACGAGGAGCTCGCGAAGCTCGTCGACGAGGCCCGGATTCACGCCCGCGCACGGCTCGTCGAGGAGCACGAGGCGCGGCGCGGCCATGAACGCCATTGCGATGTCGATCAGCTTCTGCTGCCCGTACGAGAGGCTGCCGGCGGGAAGCCGGGCGACCCGCTGGAGCCCGAAGAGCTCGATCATCTCGTCGGCGTGCGGACCGAGTCCCGCATCGGGTGCCGCGAACAGCCGTCCGGCCAGCGCGCCCCGGAATTCCTGCGCGGCGACGATCAGGTTGTCGCGCACCGACAGCTTGCCGAACACCTGCAGCGTCTGGAACGTGCGCCCGATGCCGCGGCGCGAGAGCTCGAGCGGCGAGCGGCCCGTCACGTCCTCGCCGCAGAACTCGACGCGACCCGACGTCGGCCGGATCTGCCCGAGAATGGCGTTGAACAGCGTCGTCTTGCCGGAACCGTTCGGGCCGATCACGCCGACGATCTCGCCGGGCGCGACCGACATGGACACGCCGTCGACCGCGCGGATCGCGCCGTAGTGCTTGCGCACGTCCCTCACCTCGAGGAAGGACGCAGGCGCGCTCATCGCGCGGTCCCTCGCCGCCGGAACCGGTCGGGGATCGACAGAAGGCCGCCGGGCAGCCAGACCATCAGCGCGACGACCGCCATGCCGAAGACCGCGAGATACCACGTCTGCATGAACTTGAGCCACGGCGCGCTCGACGCGCGCAGCATCTCGGGCAGGAGCACGATGATCGCAGTGCCGAGCACCGGCCCCAGGAAGCGCCCCGAGCCGCCGACGATCACCGCGAGCAGCATCGTGAGCGACGTCGAGAAGTGGAATGGCGCCGGCTCGATGAACTCGACCAGCGATGCGAAATACACGCCGCCCACGCCGGCGCACGCGGCGCCGACGGCGAACGCGAGCAGCGTGTACGCGGTGAGGTTGACGCCCAGGCTCTCGGCGCGGATCGGATTGTCGCGCAGCGCCGCGAACGCGCGCCCCCACGGCGAGCGTAGGAGCCACCAAAGCAGGAGCGCCAGCGCGAAGAGCGAGGCGAGCGTGAAATTGAAGTACGCGAGCGGGCCGCCCAGGTCCGTCCCGAAGAGCGTGGGCCGCGGGATGCCGTTGATGCCGTAGGTGCCGCCGGTCAGCTTCTCCTCGTTGCGCATCACGAGGTAGACGAGGACGTTGAAGCCGAGCGTCGCGAACGCGAGGTAGTGGTGCTGGACGCGCAGCGCCGGGAATCCGAGCGCGAGCCCGAGCGCGAAGCACGCGAGCGCGGCAACCGGGAGCACGAGGAAGAACGACCATCCGAGCTTGAGGAGGATCGCCGCGCAGTACGCGCCGATGCCGAAGAACGCCGCGTGGCCGAGCGACATCTGTCCCGCGTAGCCCACCGTCAGGTTGAGGCCGAAGGTTGCCATCAGGTAGGCGCAGTAGAGCGTGAGCAGATAGACGTGGCTGCGCTTCAGCACCTGCGCGTCGAAGCCCCAGGCGACGGCGCCGGCGATCGCCGCGACCAGCACGAAGGCGAGGAGCGGACCGACCGGGCGCTTCATACCTTCCGCTCCTCGGGCTTGCCGAGCAGCCCCTCGGGCCGGAACAGGATGACGATGAGGAAGAGCATCAGCGCGACGCCCTCCTTGTAGGCGGGCGACACGTAGAAGCCCACGAGGTTCTCGAGGACGCCGATCAGCACGCCGCCGACGAGCGCGCCGCGCGTCTGGTTGAAGCCGCCGATGATGGCCGCGAAGAACGCCTTCTGCCCGATCGAGTCGCCCATGTCGAACTTGGCCAGGTACGTGGGCGTGATCAGCAGCGCGGCGACGACGGCCAGCGCGGCATTGATCAGGAAGGTGTAGAGGACCATCCGCCTGACGTCGATCCCGAGCACGCGCGCGGCCTCGGTGTTCTGCGCGACCGCCTGCATCGCGCGACCGGTGACGGTCCGCGTGACGAACGCCTGCAGCGCGACCACGATCGCGCCGGCCAGCAGCAGCGTGCCGACGTCCGCGTACGAGACGGTGACCCCGGCGAGCGACAGCTGACCCTCGGGAAACGGGCTCGCGAAGACGAATGCCTCCGCGCTGTAGCCGGCGCGGACGAGCGTCTTCAGGAAGATGGAGAGACCGAGGGTCGCGATGACGAGCGGAATGACGCCGTGCCGGATCAGCGGGTCGACCATCGTCCGCTTGAACCCCCACCCCAGCACGAGCATCGCGGCCCCGCAGGTGACGAGGAACGCGAGCCACAGCGGCATGCCGGCGGCCGCGCATGCGAGCATCGCGAACGCCGGCAGCATGACGAACTCGCCCTGAGCGAAGTTGATCGTTCCGGACGCCTGCCAGAGCAGCGTGAAGCCGAGCGCGGCGAGCGCGTAGATCGAGCCCGTCGCGACGCCCGAGACGACGAGCTGGATCAGCTCGCCCATGCGAGGTCCCTGCTACACTTCGCGGCATGCGTCGCGAACCCGTCATCGGCCACGCCGAAGCACTGCGCGCCGTCGACACGATCCGCGCCGAGCTGGCGCGCCGCGAGAAGACGGGGGTCATCGCCGTCGCCGACGCGCACGGCGAGCTGATCGCGCTGGCGCGGCTCGACGGCGCGCCGCTGTCCTCGATCGCGGTCGCGACCAACAAGGCGTTCACGGCGGCGCGCCTGCGCCGGTCGACACGCGAGCACGGCGCGCGGATCCGCGAGCGCGGCGTCGACATCGCCTACTATGGCGACCCGCGCTACGTCGGCTTCGGCGGCGGGTTGCCGGTGCGCATCGGCGAGAGCGTGATCGGCGCGGTCGCGGTGAGCGGCCTCTCCGACGACGAGGACGAAGCGCTGGCGGCGCTCGGCGTCGCCGTCATCGTCGATGCCGCGGCCCGCGCGGCCGGCTGAACGGCGGCCTCCGCTTCGCTTCTCTCGATCATCGCTCCGAGCCGTCGGCCGCACGCGGCTTCGGCCGCACCACCGTGCATGGCGACGGCCGCACTGTCGGCCTCGCTGCGCCGACTCGTCCGAGTCGCATCCCCTGCCGCTTCGCGCCGGGGCCCCTGCTCCTCGGCTCGCGTCGCCACTCGCGATCGCTCGCTCCCCCCCGCCCGCGCGTGGGGGAACGCGCGAACGGCGAGCAGGGGCCCCAAGCTCGCTTGGGGATGCGAACAATCGGGAGCGCGTTCGGAGGCCGACCCCTCGACGCACGATCTGCAAAGGCCGCGCGGAGGCCGAACCTGCTCCTTGGCTCGCGTCGCTACAGCGCAATGCCGTAGCCTCCGTCGACGACGATCTGCTGGCCGGTCACGTAATCGGCCGCGGGCGACGCGAGGAAAACCGCCACGCCCGCGAGGTCGCGCGGCCGTCCCCAGCGCCGCAACGGCGTCCGCCCCACGATCCGCTGCACGGCCGCCGGGTCGCTCCGCATCTTCGCGCTCATGTCGGTCTCGAAATAGCCGGGCGCAATCGCGTTGCACGTGATGCCGTGCTCTCCGAGCTCCGCAGCGAGCGAGCGCGTGAGCCCGGCGAGGCCCGCCTTCGACGCCGCATACGCATGGATCGTCGCGCGGCCCATGAGTCCCGTCAGCGAAGCCGTGAAGATGATGCGGCCGCGCCGCCGCGGGATCATCGCGCGGGACGCCGCCTGCGCCAGCACGAAGCAGGCGTCGAGGTTGACCGCAAAGACCCGGCGCCAGTCCTCCATCGCCCATTCGCCGAGCGGCCGCGCGTGGTGCGTGCCGGCGTTGGCGATCAGGACGTCGAGCGCGCCGTGCGCACGCACGACCTCGTCGACGCCCGCGCGCGCGGCCCGCTCGTCCGTCACGTCGAACGGCGCGACCGCCGCCGCATAGCCTCGCGCGCGCAGCTCGGCCTCCCGCGTCGCGAGCGTCGCGGGGTCGCGGCCGTTGAGCACGACGGTCGCGCCCGCTTCCGCAAGCCCCTCGGCCATCGCGAAGCCGAGGCCGCGCGACGCGCCGGTGACGAGCGCGACGTGTCCCGCGAGCGAGAACAGCGGCGACGCCGCCATCGCCGGCCGTGGCGAGGAGCGCGCTACTTCGCCCCGACCGGCTGCACCACCGCGAACACGACCTGCCTCCCGTTCTCCACCCTGATCATGAAGCTCTCGCGGTCGAGGTCGCCGTTGGCGTCGTACGACACGTCCATCAGCACGCCCGGGTGGTCCTTCGCCGAGATCTTCGCGCCGTGCAGCGCGGCGGCGAGCCCCTTGCGATCGAACTTGCCCATCTTCTCGGTCATCGCCTTGACGACGTAGACGGCCGTGTAGCCCTTGATCCCGTTGTGGTCGGACTTGTGCTTCCACTCCTTCTGGAACTTCTCGTCGAACGCCTTGATCGTGGGCAGCGGCGCGTCGGCGGTGAGCCCCACGTGCGCGATCGCGCCGTTGGCGGCGTCGCCGGCGAGCTCGATCACCTTCTGGCCCACGAGCGTCGTCTCGCCGACCAGCGGCTTGTCGTAGCCCTGCTTCTTGAACTCGCGCAGGGCGCGGGCCGACTCGTCCTCGTTCAGGTAGACGAACGCGGCGTCGGCGTTGGCCTGCTTGGTCTTGAGCACCGGGCCCGAGAAATCGACCTGCCCCTGGTCGGTCGAGATGTCGGCGACCACCTTGATGCCGGCCTTGTCGAACTCCTTCACCACCGTGTCGCGCCCCCCCTTGCCGTAGTCGTTGTTGACCCACATGAGCGCCACGTTCTTCACCTTCATCGTGTCCTTCATGTAGCTGACGACCTTGGGCATCGCGGCCGCCTGCGTGAACGACGTGCGGAAGATGTAGGGGTTGCCCTGCTGCGTGATGCTCGCGGCCTCGCCGCCGGTGAAGTTCGGCACCTCGGCGCGCTTCGTCTCGGCCATGCTCACCAGGATCGAGCCGGAGAACACGGGGCCCAGCACCACGTACGCGTCCTGGTCCACCGCCTGCTGTGCCAGCGCCTTCGCGATCTGCGGCTGCGACTGCGTGTCGCTGCTCGTGTACTCGATCTTGCGGCCGAGAATGCCGCCCGCGGCGTTGATCTCCTTCACGGCGAGCTTCGCGCCCTCGTCGAAGTTCGTGCCCGAGGTCGCGCCAGGCCCCGACAGCTCGACCAGGCCGACGAACTTGACCGGCGCGGCCTGCGCCAGCGCCGGCGCCGGCGCGCAGAGCAGCGCGGCGGCAACGATGAGCCCCTGGTGAATCCGCTTCATCCCTTCCTCCTCTCGGTTTCTGAAAGCCCTGCCTCCCCACGGACGGCGATTGTGCGCGGATCGCTCGCGCCTTGGCAAACCGTTCGCGAGCCGGACGCGCTTGTCAGGCCAGCGGAACCGACAACTGCTCGATCACCGCGCGCGTCGTCGGCCGCACGCCGCGCCACCAATGGAACGCCTCGGCCGCCTGCTCGACGAGCATCCCGACGCCGTCGGCGAGCCGGCCCGCGCCCGCGTCCCGGGCGAGGCGCAGGAACGGGTTCAGCCCCCTGCCGTAGACGAGGTCGTACGCGAGGCAATCCCGCGCGAACGCGGCACGGGTGACCGGCGGCAGCTCGCCGCGCATGCTGGCGGAGGTGCCGTTCACCACGACGTCGAAGGCGCGGTCGCCGAGGTCGCCGTAGCCTCCGGCCTCGAGGGGTCCGAGTCCCGCGAATTCGGCGCCGAGCGCCTTCGCCTTCGCGACGGTGCGGTTCGCGACGACGAGGAGCGCGGGCTTCCGCTCGAGGAAGGGCAGGAGCGCCCCGCGCACGGCGCCGCCCGCCCCCATGAGCAATACGCGCTTGCCCGCGAGCGGACGCCCGAGGTTGCGCTCGATGTCGGCCACGAGGCCCACGCCGTCGAAGTTCTCGGCGTGAATCCGCTCGCCGTCGAACTTGAGCGAATTGACCGCGCCGGCGCGCCGCGCACGTTCCGACCGATCGGTCGCGAGCGCGAACGCTTCGAGCTTGAACGGCATCGTCACGTTGCCGCCGCGGCCCCCGGCGGCGCGAAACGCGTCGACCGCCGCGGCGAAGCCGTCGAGGGGCGCCTCGATGATCTCGTAGCTCAGGTCCTGCCCCGTCTCGCGCGCGTACGCGGCGTGGATGAACGGCGACTTGCTGTGCTTCGCCGGGTTGCCGAAGAGCGCGTAGCGGTCGGTCATGGGCGGGCGGGCTTCCGAGTCATGCGATGCAGGACGAAGCATAACCCGGCGCAGGCGCGATCCCGCCCTGGATCGAAGCTCCCCTCCGCCGGCAGCTCCCTGCTGCAGCCGGCGCTCAATACGCGACCTTCGCCACCGCGCGCAGCTCGTCGGGCGTCGCCGTGCCGAAGCCGAAGAACTCGAGGTAGGCGGGAATCATCTCGAACAGCATGTCGGTGCCGACGACGAAGCGGCATCCCTTCTTCTGCGCCGCGGCGAGCAGCGGCGTGATCTCCTTCTTCATCACGACCTCGCCGACGAACGTGCCGGCCGACAGTCGCGCGGGATCGAACGGGAACGGATCGCCGTCCTTCATTCCGAGCGGCGTCGCGTTGACCGCGAGGTCGTAGCCCGCGGGGTCGTTGTTCCCCACCTTCACGTCCAGCTCGGGGTAATGCGTCGAAAGCCGGCCCGCGAGCGCTTCGGCCGACGCTGCCTGGGTGTCGTAGAGCGCGATCGCCGCGACGGCCTCGGCGGCGAGGGACGCGGCGATGGCCGAGCCCACGCCGCCCGCGCCGACGACGAGACACCGCGCGCCCGCAAGGCGCATCCCCTTGCGCGCGAGTCCGCGGGTGAAGCCCGATCCGTCGAACATGTCGGCGAGGACCGAGCCGTCGGGCCGCTTGAGCAGCGCATTGGCCGATCCGGCGATCTTCACGGTCGTCGTCGTCTCGTCGGCGAGCGCAACCGTCGTGACCTTGTGCGGCATCGTGACCAGCGCGCCGCGGATGTTGGTGAGGCGGAAGAGCGCCTTCAGGAAGGCGGGGTAGTCCTCCGATCGGCACCCCATCGGCACGACGGCGGCGTCGATGCCCCTGGCGTCGAACCACGGGTTGTAGATGAGCGGCGCCTTGAACGCCTCGGTCGGGTAGCCGATGTGCGCGATGAGGGTCGTCTTGCCGCTGATCATGGTTGCCCGCCGCTCCTCGCTACGCCGTCGCCACGGCGCGGCCTGTCCGGGCCGCCGCGGCGATCGCTTCGGTCACCCGCAGGTTCTGCAGGCCGTCGCGGCAGGTGACCAGAGGCTCCTGCTCGCCGCGGATGACCGCGGCGAAATGCTCGATCTGCCTCGCGAGCGGATCCTCTCGTGCCACGGCCTCGGTGCGCGTCGCGAACGGCGTGTGCCACGATCGTTTCGCGTCGTCTTCGTAATACCTGAGCCGCATCGTCGGCACGCCGAGCGACCCGCGCGTGCCGACGAGCGTGTACGCATCCTCGTCCGCATAGGTCGCGTACGCGTCGTTTTCCTGCGACGTCTGTTCCCAGCTCTTCGGCGATGCGCCGCAGTCGGACAGCAGGAAGGTGCCGAGCGCGCCGTTGTGGAAGCGCAGGCTGATCGCCACCGTATCCTCGACCTCGAAGCCCCGCGTCGCGTTCGACGCGAAGGCCTGCACGGCGACGATTTCTCCGACCATCGCGCGCAGG
>DASQBO010000069.1:0-5946 GCA_035635175.1 Casimicrobiaceae bacterium
ACGACGACCTCGTGCGGGAGACGGAGCAGCACGCCGATCATCGGCGCGGGGGGCCGGGCAGTCGCGGTCGCGCGGGGGCTTGACATGGTCGACGGGACCTTCTAGAGTGTTCGTACAAATTTTTTACGACCGGAGTGTGCCATGGCCGTCGACGCTGCGCAAGACCCGCACGAGGTGATCCGCATCGGACAGCTCGAGATCCGCTACGTGCAGGAAGCGGCGGGACCCTGCGAGATGGGCTGCTTCGAGCTCACGGTGCCGCCCGGGTCGAACGTCCCGCCCCCGCACAGCCACTCGGCGAACGAGGAGCTCGTCTACGTGCTCGAGGGCACGCTCCGCTACACGGTGGGCGGCGAGACGCGCGACCTCGCGCCCGGCGACTCGATGGCGACGCCGCGCGGCGTCGCCCACGGCTTCTCGAACCCGCACGCGGCCATCGCGCGCGCGCTCGTCATCAACACCCCGGACATCGGGGCACGGTACTTCCGCGACGTCTCCGCCGTCGTCGGCGCCGGAGGTCCGCCCGACAAGGCGAAGCTCGTCGCCGTGATGCGGGCCTACGGGCTCGTGCCCGCCGCCCCGGCGCCACCGGCCTGAGCGATTCGACTGCGTCGGCCGCCGCCGCATCGCTGCGGCGCGCGCGTCCCGGCCGCGCCCGGGCCCGCGGGCGAGCCTATCGCTTGTCGCAGTGCTTGTCCTGCACGAGCTGCATCAGGCGCTGCAGCCGCGCGTTGCCCTGCATCTGCTGCCCCTGCGCGACGAGGTCGCCCGTCCGCGCGTTGAGCCTGTCGTAGACGGGCTTGTCCTCGGCCAGCGAGCGGTTCCACACCTCCTGCTGGTGCATCATCTCGGCCTGGCCGACGGCGCGGCTCGCAGTGCCGGTCGGGTCGGCGCTCGCCGCCGTCGCCGCCATCGTCAGCGCGATCGCCGCGGGCATCTCCTCGGCGACGCGCTGCTCCCCGCGCTGCTTCGCCTCCTGCGCCGCCTGGGCCGCGGCCAGTGCAGCCGGCATGATCTGCTGCACGTAGGGCTTGAGCTCGACGGCGATCTGCTCGCACGTCATCGCGTCGTCCCCGGGCATCGCGCCGGGCACGTCGGCGGCTGCAGGCGAAGTCCAGAGCATCGCCGCGATCGCGCCGGCTGCGACCAGCACTCCCGTCTTCGTCGACATGGCAGTTTCTCCCGGACGTGCTCCGCGGAGCTGCTCGGTGCGGAGCCGGAAGCATCACGCCGCCGGCAAGCCGGTGTCAAGCCGCGCCGGTCAGAAGCCGAACACGCGCCGCGCGTTCGCGCCGCGCACCTTGTCGCGCACGTCGCCCGCCAGCGCGTTCACCCGGCGAAGGCACCCCGGCATGTCGCCGATCGTGTGCGGATAATCGGAGCCGTACAGCACGTTGTCGGCGCCGAACGTCCGGAGCGCGAGGTCGAGCACCTCGGGCGCGAACACGACCGCGTCGGCGAGGATGCTGGGCAGCACCTCGGAAGGACGCACGGCGAGCTTCTCGCGGCAGGCCGGGATGTGGTCGTAGCACTGGTCCATCCGCGAGATCAGGTACGGCAGCGCGCCGCCGCCGTGGGCGGCGATGATCCTGAGCTTCCGATGGCGGTCGAAGAAGCCGTCGTAGATCATCCGCGCGACGGCGAGCGAGGTGTCGAAGGTGAAGCCGATCGACGCCGTGAGCTGGAAGCGCTGCATGTCCATTTCGGCGACGCCCGGCGGCGCCGTCGGATGCACGAGCACGGGCAGCGCCTTCGCGTCGACCGCAGCCCAGACCGGCGCGAACGCGGCATCGGTCAGCGGCTGTCCTCCGATGTTGGCGAGCACCATGACCCCGGAGGCGCCCGCAGCCGTCGCGCGCTCCAGCTCGGCCAGCGCGAGCTCCGGATACTGCCACGGCAGCGACGCGAACCAGCGCAGGCGGTCCGGATGCGCGGTCTGCGCGGCGGCCATGTCGTCGTTCATGATGCGCGCCGCCTGCAGGCTGACGTTCGGCCCGCCCCAGTAGCAGTTGGGGCAGGTCAACGACACGACGCAGATGTCGACGCCGCACTCGTCCATCGTCACGAGCCTCTGCGCGTAGTCGAACATCGCCGGCACCGGCGTCATGAACGGCGCGCCGTCGAGGTGGATCGCACGGAGCCCGCCGGTCACCGCCTTCACGGTGTAGCGCGGACCGCCGTGCTTCTGGAGGAGATCGAACCAGGCTTCGGTGAGGCAATGCGTGTGGACGTCGATGACGAGACTCATGGGGAAGCTCTCTCCGGGGGCCGGCTCGGGGCGGCGGTTGTCACGCGAGACGTGCGAGCATCGGCTCGCACCACGGCCGCTGCACGGCCGCGATCGAATCCAGGAGCTTGCGAGCCGCGGCACGCGCGCTCTCGAAGCGCGCGGCGTCGCCGCGCGCGCGATGCGCGAGCGCGGTCGCGCCCTCGGCGAAGAAGCGCTCGAATGCGTCCGCGTCGTGACGCGCGCAGATCGCCGCGCACGCCTCGGCGTGCCGGAGCGCGGCGTCGGCATCGCCGGCAGCGAGGTGGCACTGCGCGAGCACGAACTCGGCGCGCTCGGCTTCGAGCCAGCCGCCGGCCCGCCCCCAGAATTCGCGGCTCGCGTGCGCCGCCTCCAGCATCGCGACGGTCTCGTCGGCGCTTCGTGTCGATCCCTCGAGCGCCGATGCGAGGTTGTTCGACGTCACGGCCAGCGCGCGGATCGCGGGATCGCCGTCCGGCAGGCCGTGGACGGCCGCGGCACGCGCGGCGCGGTAGTGGTGAATCGCCTCGGCCATTCGATGCTGCGCGGCCAGCGCCGACGCCGCGACGGCGCCGGCGTGCGCGAGGTCGGCCGCGGAGAGACCGGTCGGTGACGCCTCGCCGGCGCCGATCCGCATCGCCGCGACGAGGCGGCGCACGATCGTGGCGCCGTCCCCGTCGTCGCGCCACTGGGGGTGTCCGCGCAGCCGCTCGAGCCTCGCCGCGCCCCCCGGCCAGCGCGCGAGGTGCTCGCCGTCGACGTGGGCCAGGATCCGCGCGAAGGGCGCGATCTGCGCCGGGCTTTCGATCAGCGCGTACCCCTCTTCGAGGCGGGCCGCAACCTCTTCGGCGCGATCGGCGTGATCCGCCCACGCCTGCGCGAGAAAGCTGTCGAAATCCACCGTGACCGCGCGAACAGCGTTAATCGACCTTTGCCCCCGAGTCCTTGATCGCCTTCGCCCAGCGCGGCTGCTCCGCGGCGATCATTGCGGCGAACTCGGCGGGCGTCTGAGGCGGGAACGGATCCATTCCGAACTTCACGAGCTGCTCGCGAAATTCCGGCGTCGCCTGGATCCGCTGCAGCTCGTCCGACAGTCGCGCCACGATCTCCTTCGGCGTGCCCGCCGGCGCGACGATGCCTTGCCACGCCTGCCAGTCGTAGCCGGGCACGGTCGCGCCGATCGGCGGGACGCCGTCGACCAGCGCCGTCGGCTTCGCGGCCGACGTTCCGAGCGCGACGACCTTGCCGGCACGGATGTTCGGCACCGCGACGGTCGCGTCCGCGAACATGACCTGCAGCTGTCCGGTGAGCAGGTCCGTGAGCGCCGCGGGCGTCCCCTTGTACGGAATGTGCTGGATCGCGAGCCCGTACTCGGTCTTGAGCGCCTCCATGAACAGGTGGTGCGGGCTGCCGCTGCCTACCGATCCGTAGTTGTACTTGCCCGGACTCGCCTTGATCGCGTCGATCATCTCCTTCACGTTCCGCGCGGGAAACGCCGGGTTCGCGATCAGGAAGAAGTTGACGGTGCCGACCGGCGAGACCGGCGCGAAATCGCGCGCCGGATTGATGGGCGAGGGCTGATACAGCGCGGGGCTGATCCCGAGCGTCGTCGACGTCGCCATGAGGAGCGTGTAGCCGTCGGCGGGCTGTTTCGCCACGAACTCGGCGCCCACGAGCGTTCCCGCGCCCGGCTTGTTGTCGACGACGACCGGCTGCTTCAACGCGGCGCCGAGCCGCTCGCCGATCGCGCGCGCGAGAAGGTCCGTGAGCGCGCCCGGCGGATACGGGACGACGAGCTTGACCGGACGGTTCGGATAGCCCGGCTGCGCCTGCGCGGCGGGCGTCGCGAACGCGAGCACGCAGGAGACGCAGAGGACGAGGAAACGGAGAAGCGCGATCACCGGCTCAGGGTAACATCCTCGCCGAAAGCGGCTCAAGCGCCGTCGCGACGTCATGGCCATTCTCGTCCTCCCGACCTCCGCGTTCGTCGAGCGACAGCTCGCCGCCCTCCGCGCCGCCGCGCCGGACGAGGAGATCCACACGGATCCCCTGTCGGCGCCGTCCGCCGCGATCGACGCGCTGCTCGCGTTCCGCATCGCGCCCGGGATCGCGTCGCGACTCCCCGCGCTGCGCTTCGTCGGCTGCGCCGGGGCGGGCGTCGACGAGGTCCTCGCGACGCCGGATCTCCCGCCCGACGTGCCGGTGACGCGGGCCGTCGATCCCTTGCAGGGCGTGCGCATGGCGCAGTACGTCGCCCTCGTCGCGCTTCGCCACTACCGCGAGCTGCCGCGCCTCGAGGCGCAGCAGCGCGAGGCGCGCTGGAGCCGCCCCGCGCCGGCGCCCGAAATCGAGTTCCCAATCGGCGTGATGGGTTTCGGATCGATCGGCGCTCCCGTGGTCGACGTCCTCGCGCGGCTCGGATTTCCGGTCGCGGTGTGGACGCGGACGCCGCACGCGATCGCCGGCGCCACGGCATCTGCCGGCCCGGACGCGCTGCCCGCGTTCCTCGCACGCACCCGCATTCTCGTCTGCGCACTCCCCCTGACCGCCGCGACGCGTGGCCTCCTTGACGCCCGCGCGCTCGCGCAACTGCCATCGGGCGCCTACGTCATCAACGTCTCGCGCGGCCACGTGCTGGTCGAGGCCGACCTCGTCGCGGCGCTCGACGCGGGCCGGCTGTCCGGCGCCGCGCTCGATGTCTACGCCACCGAGCCGCTGCCTTCGGAGAGCCCGCTCTGGCGTCATCCGAAGCTGCTCTGCACGCCGCACGTGGCCGCCGAGCCGCGGCCCGAGGTCGCCGCGCGGCAGTTCGTCGACAACCTCCGCCGCGCGCGCGCCGGTCTCCCGCTCGTCAACGTGGTCGACCGCGCGCGCGGCTACTAGGACCGCCCCAAGTTCCCGCCCCCTCGGGGGGATCACCACTGACCACCCCGCCGTTGCCGGTACACTTCCGTCCATGAACGCCGTCGCCCTCGTCCGCCCGCCCGAGATCTCGCTGCGCTTCACCGCGGTGTGGCGACGCAACCTGCTCGTCTGGAGGAAGCTCGCCATCGCAAGCGTGCTCGGCAACATCGCCGACCCGCTGCTCTACATGGTCGCGCTCGGCTACGGGATCGGCGCCTTCGTGCCCGAGGTCGGCGGCATGACGTACATCGCGTTCATCGGCACCGGCATGGTCTGCCAGAGCGCGATGTTCACGTCGAGCTTCGAGGCCATGTACTCGGCGTTCTCCCGGATGCACGTGCAGCGCACGTGGGAGGCGATCATCAACGCGCCCCTGTCGCTCGACGACGTCGTGCTGGCGGAGTGGGTGTGGGCCGCGTCGAAGTCGGTCGTGTCGACGACGGCGATCCTCGCGGTGATCATGGCGCTGGGCTACGGACACTCCTGGCTCGCGGTCTGGATCATTCCCCTCGGGTTCCTCGTCGGCCTCTGCTTCGGCGCGTTCGGCCTCGTGATGAACGCGCTCGCGCCGGGCTACGATTTCTTCACGTATTTCTTCACGCTCGTGCTGACGCCGATGCTGCTGCTCTCGGGCGTGTTCTTCCCCGTCGACCAGATGCCGGCCGCGCTGCAGACGGTCGCGGGCTTCCTGCCGCTCAAGCACGCGATCGACCTCGCGCGCCCTCTGCTCATGGGCCGCGTCCCCGGCGCGATCCCGCTTCACGTCGCGGTGATCGCCGCGTACTCGGCGGCTG
>DASQBO010000070.1:0-9441 GCA_035635175.1 Casimicrobiaceae bacterium
GCCCGCGTCGAGCCCGCGCTCGCCGAGGCGCGGCCCGAGGAGCGCTTCCAGTTCGAGCGGCACGGCTATTTCGTCGCCGATTCGGCCGACCACGCGGCCGGCCGGCCGGTGTTCAACCGCACGGTCACGCTGCGCGATTCCTGGGCGAAGCCGTAGCGGCCGCGCGCCGGCGGGGCGGGCGCCCGCCACGGCCGCACGAGGCTGCTAAGATGGCGCCCCTCGTGTTTCTCTTCCGGATCTCCCCATGAAGCGCATCCTGCTGTTCATCGTCACGAACCTCGCCGTGATGCTGGTGCTCGCGGTCGTGCTGCGGCTGCTCGGGCTCGACCGCGCGATGTACTCCCAGACCGGGATTTCCTACGGGACGCTGCTCGTCTATTCGGCCGTCGTCGGCTTTACCGGCGCGATCATCTCGCTCCTCATGTCGAAGTCGATGGCCAAGTGGTCGACCGGCGCGCACGTGATCGAGCAGCCGGCGAACGACGCCGAGGCGTGGATCGTCGAGACGGTGCGCAGGCTCGCGACGACGGCCGGCATCGGCATGCCCGAGGTCGCGATCTACGAGGGGGCGCCGAACGCGTTCGCCACGGGCGCGTTCCGCAATTCGGCGCTGGTCGCCGTGTCGACGGGGCTCCTGCAGTCGATGAACAAGGAGGAGGTCGAGGCGGTGCTCGGGCACGAGATCGCGCACGTCGCGAACGGCGACATGGTCACGCTGACGCTGATCCAGGGCGTCGTCAACACGTTCGTCGTGTTCTTCGCGCGGATCATCGGCTCGATCGTCGACAAGACGGTCTTCCGCACCGAGCGCGGGAACGGGCCGGGGTACTTCATCACCGTCATCGTCGCCCAGATCGTTCTCGGCATCCTCGCCTCGATGATCGTCGCGTGGTTCTCGCGCCGCCGCGAGTTCCGCGCCGACGCCGGGAGCGCGCACTTCCTCGGGAGCCCCTCGCCGATGGTCAACGCGCTGCGCCGGCTGGGCGGCCTCGAGGCGGGCACGCTGCCGCAGTCGATGGCCGGCTTCGGGATCACCGACAAGGGCGGGCTCATGTCGCTGTTCGCGACGCACCCGCCGATCGAGGAGCGGATCGCCGCCCTTCAGCGGGTGAGCGGGTGAGCGGCGGAGAGGGGCCCCGAGCGCGCAGCGCGCAGGGGATCGGAGCAAAACCTAATCGCGCTCGGAGGCCGACCCCACGCGGCCTCGCATGTCACGGGGGCGCGGGGGCCGAGCGCCTGAGGCCGCTGCGATGATCGATCTCTACACCTTCCAGACGTCGAACGGGCAGCGTGCCGCCATCATGCTCGAGGAGTGCGGCTTCCCGTATCGGGTGCACAAGATCGACCTGTTCAAGGGCGAGCAGCAGGCGCCCGACTACCTCGCGCTCAATCCGGTCGGGGCGATCCCCACGATCGTCGACCCCGACGGCCCCGGCGGCAAGCCGCTGACGCTGACGCAGTCCGGCGCGATCGCGCTCTACCTCGCCGAGAAAGCGGGGCGGTTCATGCCCGCCGACCCGGTCCGTCGCATCGCGGCGCTGCAGTGGCTCATGTATGCGATGACCGATTGCGCGGCCGCGTCCGCCGACCTGTTCCTGCTGGGCGTGCGCGCCCCGGAGAAGTCGGAAGCGAACCTCGAGTGGCTGAACGAGCGGATGCTGCGCTATTTCCGCGTCGCCGACGCGCGCCTCGCGGGGCGCGACCATCTTGCCGACGAGCTTTCCGTCGCCGACTTCGCGCTCTACCCGGTCTACGCGGTGCGCAAGCCGAAGCTCGAAGCGGCGGGCGGCATGGCGAACCTCGATCGCTGGGGCGCGGCGCTCGCTGCGCGCCCCGGCGTCGCGAAGGGCATGGCCGCCGCCGAGTAGCGGTCGGCCGGCTCAGCGCGGCGTCTCGCGCAGGAGCCGGTAGCCGCCGAACTCGCCGACCGGCTCGAGCTTGAAGCGGGTCGCGGCCGGCAGCCGCGCGAGGTCGCCGGTGCGGAGCGCGATGAAGTCCGCCGCCGGGTCCTCGAGCAGGGGCGCGAGCGCCGCCGCGTCCGGGACGTGCGCCGCCTTTCCGCGCGAATAGAAGTCGGCCGACGGGGGAGGCGCGCCGGCGTAGACGAGGCGCTGGCCGCTCCCATCGCGAAGCGCTTCCCACGTGCGGACCAGCGCGACCTGCGAATGCACGGATTCGAGCCGGTCGCGCTGCGTCACGATCCCGGCGACGAACAGCACCGGCAGCACGCTGCCCGCGGCGACGAGCGCGCGCACCGCCGGCCGCAGCGATCGCGTGTCGCCGGGATCGGGTCCGCCGAGCTCGCCCACGAGCAGCGCGAAGGCGGGCAGGCCGGGCAGCACGTAGGTCGCGAGGATGTTGCCGGAGATCGTGAAGAAGACCATCGGCGCCACGGCCCACAGCACGAGGTAGAGGCGCCACGGATCGGCAACGAGGCCGCGGAGATCGCCGCGCCGCCGCGCGAGCGCGCGGGCGAGCCACGCGAGCGCCGCCGCCGACCACGGCAGCGCCGCGGCGGCCCAGAAGAGCCAGATCGTCCCGCGCGGCCGCGCGTGCGCGGCGCCGTAGAGATCGCCCTTCCAGCCGGGCTCGAGGAAGCGTCGCCAGTGCTCGCCTACGATGAAGTAGTCGAGGAAGCCGGGGGTCGCCCGCTCGGCGGCCCAGTACCACGGCACGACGAGTGCCGCGGTGGCCAGCGTGCCGACGATCCACGGCAACCGCGTCCACGCGTCCTTCCAGCGGCCGGTGACGAGCGTCCACGCGCCGATGGGCAGGAACGTGAGCACCGCGGCGACGGGACCCTTGGCGAGCAGCCCGATCGCGAGCCCGCCGAAGAACGCGGCCGCGGTCCCGCGGCGAGGTCCTCCCGGCGCGTCGACGGCGATCCAGAAGCCGGCCATCGACAGCGTCGTGCCGACGGCGAGCGCCGGATCGGTCATGACCGCTCCCCCGCTCACGAACACGAGCGCGGTCGCGACGAAGAGCGCGAGCGCCCACAGCGCAAGGTCGCCGCCGCCGCGCCGCGCGGCGAGCCACGCGAGCGGAACGCAGCCCGCGAGCAGCAGCAGGAACGAGGGCAGGCGCGCCGCGAACTCCCCGACGCCGAGCGCCGACATCGCCGCGGCCGAGAGCCAGGTCGACAGCGGCGGCTTGCCCCAGAACGGCACGCCGTAGTCGAACTGCGGCACGAGCCAGCGGCCCGTTTCGACCATCTTGCGCGCGATCTCCGCGTAGCGCGATTCGGTCGAATCCATGAGCGGATACGCGCCGAGCGTCGCGAGGCGCACGGCGAGGACGGCGAGGACGAACAGCGCGAGATTCCGGCGCTCGCGCGCGGTCAGGACGAAGGCCATGCCTCGCGCGTCTCGCTGGCGGGTTCCGCCGCGAGGGACCGTTGCGGCGGAAGGCGCCGCTGCACGAGGTAGAGCGGGCGCTGCTTCACCTCGACGAACATCCGGGCGAGATACTCGCCGATGATGCCGAGCGCCATCAGCTGCAGCCCGCCCAGGAAGAGGACGACCGCGACGAGCGTCGGGAAGCCGCGGACCGGATCGCCGAACACGAGCGTCTTGACGATGAAATAGCCGCCGTACGCGAACGCGACCAGCGCGGTGACGAAGCCGACGTAGCTCGCCATCTTGAGCGGAACGACCGAGAACGAGGTGATGCCCTCGAGCGCGAAGTTCCAGAGCCGCCAGTAGTTCCACTTCGTTTCGCCGGCGTAGCGGCCGTCGCGATCGTACTCGATCTCGCGGCACGGAAAGCCGATCCACGCGAACAGCCCCTTCATGAAGCGGCTGCGCTCGGGGAACCGCCGCACGGCGGCGACGGCGCGCCGCGAGAGCAGCCGGAAGTCGCCGACGTTCGCGGGAATCTCGATCGTGCCGATGCGGCCGATCGCGCCATAGAACGCGCGCGCGGTCGCCTTCTTGAGCCAGCTTTCCTGCGCACGGCTCCGCCGGCGCATCAGCACGACGTCGTGACCGTCGCGCCACGCGCGGAGCATGTCGGGGATGAGCTCGGGCGGATCCTGGAGGTCGGCGTCGATGACGACGACGGCGTCGCCGCCGGCGTGGTCGAGGCCCGCGCTCATCGCCGCTTCCTTGCCGAAGTTGCGCGACAGCTCGATCACGGCGACCCGCGCATCGGCGGCATGCAATCCCGCGAGGAGCGCGGACGAGCCGTCGCTGCTGCCGTCGTCGACGTAGACGATCTCGGCCGGCGCGCCGATCGCGTCGAGCACGGCCGCGAGCCGCCGGTGAAACTCGGGCAGCACGGCTTCCTCGTTGAAGACGGGCACGACGACGGAGACGGAGCCGGCGGCCCCGGAGCGGGCGCCTGCCTGCTCGGTTCCGGCGGCGGTCAGAACGTCCATGCGCGATTCGCGAGGAAGCCGGCCGCGAGCACCGTTGCCGTCGCGATCACCTGCGCGACCAGGTAATGGGGCCCCGCGACCGCGAGCACGGCGGCCATCACGACCGCGTTCAGCGCGACGCCTGCGGCCGCCACGAGCGCGAAGCGGGGCAGCGCGCGCCCGTGCGACTTGTCGCTCGCGAACGTGAAGCGATGGTTGAGCGCGTAGTTGACGAGCGCGCCGCAAACGGCGCCCGCGGTCGACGCGAGCACCGGGCCCGCGCGCGCGAGCTGGACCAGCGCGATCAGCACCGCGTAATGGAGGCCCGTTCCGATCGCGCCGGCGCCCGCGTAGCGCAGGAACTGCGTGGCAGGGAGCGGGACGGGGGCGCGGGAAGGCATCGTGCGGCGCCGGCGGGCGGGAATGCGCTCGCGACGGTGGAACTCTACCGCGTCCGCGGCGGATGCGCGCGTAGGCGCCCCCGCAAAAAGATCACGGCCGGCGGGGAGCCCCCGGCCGGCCGTGGCGTCGCGTCCTGTTGCAGGTCGCGGAGGACTGCTTACTTGAGGTGGTTCGAGACGAGCTTCGTCATCTCGAACATCGACACCTGCTTCTTGCCGCCGAACACCGCGCGGAGCTTCTCGTCGGCGTTGATCAGGCGCTTGTTGATGGCGTCCTGCAGCTTGTTCTTCTTGATGTAGTCCCAGATCTTCTTGGTCACGTCCGTGCGGGGCATCGGCATCGACCCGACCACGGCGGCGAGCACCGACGACGGCGTCATCGGCTTCATGAATGCGGCATTGGGCTTGCGCTTCGCACCCGACTTCTTCGCCGCGGGTTTCTTCGCCGGAGCCTTCTTCGCGGCCTTCTTTGCCGGAGCCTTCTTCGCGGCCGGCTTCTTCGCAGGCTTCTTCGCAGCGGGCTTCTTCGCGGGCTTCCGTGCTGCTTTCTTGGCAGTAGCCATGTTTCTCCTTCCTCGGGATAGATGCGGATTGCACTGCATCGAACGCTCTGAAGCAGGCCGTCCTGTCACGGTGATTCCTGCTCCATCGGCGGCAACTATAGCGCAATTCCGAGGGAAGGGAATCCCTCACGGAGGGTTTTTTCACTCTGTGCGCGAGGCTGTTGCACGCATGGCGCACGCCCCCTCCGCGCGCGTCGGGCGCATCCGACGGCGTGCCCGCGCGGCCCGGTGCGACATCGCGCCGCCCCGAGCGCGCGGCGCAGCCGCCGTCCTTCTCGCGGCCTGCCGCCGGCGCCTCGGCGCACGGCGGCGACGAAGAGCGGAGGGTCCCGACGCTGACGGATGCGGGCCGTACGCCTTCGTCCTCCGGGAAGGCGCGCGGGCGTAAAATGGGACGGGTCGCCGCAAGCCGTCCCGCCCCGTGCTCTGCCCGTGAAGATCGCCGACCTGCGCATCGACTACATGCGCGAGACGCTCGACGAGCGCGACGTCGCGCCCGATCCTGCGCGCCAGTTCGAGCACTGGTTCGACGAGGCGGTGAAGGCGCAGCTCCCCGAGGCGAATGCGATGATCCTCGCGACCGCGGACGCCGCGGGCCGCCCCTCCGCCCGCGTCGTCCTGCTCAAGAGCTTCGACGAGCAGGGCTTCGTGTTCTTCACGAATTTCGAGAGCCGGAAGGGCCGCGAGCTTGCCGCGCGGTCCGACGCCGCGCTGCTCTTCTTCTGGCCGGAGCTCGAGCGGCAGGTGCGGATCGAGGGTGTCGTGGCGAAGATCGCCGACGCGGACTCGGCGGCGTACTTCGCGAGCCGCCCGCGTCCGGCGCAGCTCGGAGCCTGGGCATCGCCGCAGAGCGAACCGATCGGGGCGCGCGCCGAGCTGGAGGTCCGATACGCCGCCGTGGAGGCGCGCTTTCGCGACGCGGGCGACGCGATTCCACGGCCGCCGCATTGGGGCGGGTACCGGCTCGTCCCGTCGATGCTCGAATTCTGGCAGGGAAGGCCGTCGCGCCTCCACGACCGCATCCGCTATCGCCGGCAACCGGAGCATCCCGGCCACTGGACCATCGACAGGCTAGCGCCGTGAGCGGCGAGCAGGGGCCCCAAGCTCGCTTGGGGATGCGAGCAATCGCGAATCGGCGCAAGAGGCCGACGGCGCGGCGCCCGAGTGTCAAGGCAGTGATGGAGGCCGAGCCGTGAGCGGCGAGCAGGGCGAGCCCGCCGGAGGCGACCAGGCTTCCTCCGCGGCCGGCCGTCGCACGCTCGGGCGGCTCATCGTCCTCGGCATCGCCAACCACGCCGTCCTCGCGGGGAGCCGCGTCACGGTCTCGCTGGCGGCGCTCGACAAGGGAGCGACGCCGCTGACGATCGGCGTGCTGATGGCGCTCTACGCGCTCCTCCCCATGCTCCTGGCCGTCGCGGCGGGGCGTTTCTCGGATCGCGTCGGCGTGCGTCGCCCGATGCTGATCGGCACCGCGGCGATCGCCGTGGGCGCGGCCTTGCCGATCGCCGGCGTCGGCCTGCCGATGCTGTTCCTTAGCGCCGTTGCGATCGGCGCGGGCTTCATGGCGTTCCAGGTGGCCGCGCAGAACGCAACGGGCGAGCTCGGGCCGCCTTCCGACCGTGCGCGGAACTTCAGCCTGCTCGCGCTCGGCTATTCGATCTCGGGGTTCGTGGGACCGCTGGTCGCAGGGTTGGCGATCGACCACCTGGGATTCGCCGCGACTTTCGCGGTGCTCGCCGCCGTGCCGTTCGCGCCTCTCTTCGCATTGCGCAGCCGCCGGCTCGCGCTGCCCGGCCCGCGTCCGGCCGAAGGGCCCGCACACCGCGGCGGCGTCCGCGCGCTGCTCCGCCACCGGACGCTGTTGCGGCTCCTGGCGATCAACGCGCTCTTTGCCGTCGGCTGGGACCTCCACACGGTGTTCGTGCCCGTGTACGGCGCGCGGCTCGGCCTCTCGGCCTCCGAGATCGGGCTCGTGCTGTCGACCTTCGCGGCCGCGACCTTCGTCGTGCGGTTCCTGATGCCGAGGATTGCCCGGCGAGTGGCCGAGCAGCAGGTCCTGATCGTCGCCCTGTTCGTCGCCGGCGCCGTCTACCTGCTGTTTCCCTTCGCGCAGAGCGCGCCCGCGTTGCTCGTGCTGTCGTTCTGCCTGGGGCTCGGTCTCGGCGGCGGCCAGCCGATGGTGATGGCGCTCCTCCACACGCACACGCCTGCCGGCCGCATGGGCGAGGCGGCGGGCGTGCGGATGTCGCTCATCAATTCGATGTCGGTGGCGGTGCCGCTCGTGTTCGGCGCGCTCGGGACGTCGATCGGCCTCGCGCCCGTGTTCTGGTCCGTCGGCGCATGCCTGACGACGGGCGGGCTGCTCGCGCGGCGCGCCGCGCAGCTCAGCCGGCGGTCTGCTTGAGGCGCCCCGCGAACTGCTTGCGGAACTTCGCGACCTTCGGCTCGACGACGAGCTGGCAGTACGGCTGCGCCGGGTTGCGGTCGAAGTACTCCTGGTGATGGGCCTCGGCCTCGTAGAACGGTGCCGCGCCCGCGATCTCGGTCACGATCGGGTTTCGCCAGAGCTTCGCGGCGCCGAGCTCGGCGACGAGCGCCTCGGCGGTCGCGCGCTGCGCCTCGTCCTGGCAGAAAATCACGGAGCGGTATTGCGTGCCGACGTCATTTCCCTGGCGATTCAGCGTCGTCGGGTCGTGGATCGTGAAGAAGACCGTGAGCAGGTCGCGGAACGAGAGCTTTGCCGGGTCGAACGTAACGCGCACGACCTCGGCGTGGCCGGTGCGGCCGCTGCACACGGCCTCGTAGCCCGGATTCGCGACGCTCCCGCCCGCGTATCCGGACTCGACCGACACCACGCCCGCGAGCCCGTCGAACACGGCCTCGAGGCACCAGAAGCAGCCGCCGCCGAGGACCGCGGTCTCGGCGGCGGGGGACGCGGATCCGTTCGACATCTCGACCTCCAGGGACGGGGCACGGGGTGCCCCGCAATGTCGTCTCCCGAGGCGTCGAGCTTACATCGGATGCCGTGCCCGAGGGCGCGGCCGGGGGGCGAAATGCGATAATGGCGGGGCCGCACCGCCTCCGGTTCCTCCTCTCCCGACTTCCGATACGACGCCATGGGCCTGCTGCCGCGGGAAGGACGTTTCTTCGACCTCTTCAACAACCACGCCGAGCTCGCCGCGCGCGCCGCGGTCGAGCTCAAGGCGCTGTTCGACGACCTGGGCGAGCTCGACCAGCGGAGCCGGGCCATCCAGCGCAACGAGAAGGAAGCCGACCGGATCACGCACGAGACGGTCCAGCTCCTGCACAAGACCTTCATCACTCCGCTCGACCGCGACGAGATCCACCAGCTGATCACGGGGATGGACGACATCCTCGATCTCATGGAGGACGTCGCGACCTGCGTCTTCCTCTACGACGTCCGCACGGTCACCCCCGACGCGCAGAAGCTCGCCGACATCTGCGTCTCCTGCACGCTCAAGGTCAAGGAGGCGGTCGGGATGCTCGTCTCCATGGACAATGCCGACGCGATCCTGCGCATCTGCGGCGACATCGACCGGCTGGAGAGCGAGGCGGACTTCGTCTTCCGCTCGGCGCTCGCGAAGCTCTTCCGCGAGGAGTCGGACGCGAAGCAGATCCTGAAGCTCAAGGAGGTCTATCAGCTGCTCGAGTCGATCACCGACAAGGCGGAGGACGTCGCCAACGTCATCGAGGGCATCGTCCTCGAGAACGCCTAGAACTATCTCAAAATGGGCTGCACGGCCCGATGACTTTGTAGTTCCGGCCGCTTCGCTTAACGTTCGCTGCGCTCACGTTAGCCTTCACTGAAGCTGACGCTTTCGTGTCCTCGGGCCGTTCGCCGGGATCTTGAGATAGGTTCCCCGCCATCGGAGCATCCGCTTTGACCAGCGCCCCCATGTCGTTCGAAATCGTCGTGCTGCTGGTCGCGCTCGCCCTCGCGTTCGACTTCATGAACGGCTTCCACGACGCCGCGAACTCGATCGCGACCGTCGTATCGACCCGCGTCCTCTCACCGCGCTACGCCGTCATCTGGGCCGCCTTCTTCAACTTCATCGCCTTCCTCTTCTTCGGGCTGCACGTCGCCAACACGATCGGGAAGGGC